>NZ_KB912887.1 GCF_000383875.1 Caldibacillus debilis DSM 16016
ATTGACCGAACGCAAGACGCGCAAAGAACACATCCTGAAGATCGATCGCAAGACGGCGGAATGCGTGAAGCAAGCCTTACAGGAAGTGAAGCAACAGTATGGATCCGTATTCTCAACCGTGTTCAAAACGATCACATCAGACAATGGAGCTGAATTNAGTGAACTCAGCCANGCTATNGAATCCGAGGTGTATTACACACATCCTTACACATCATGTGAACGAGGAACCAATGAACGCCACAACGGACTCATTCGTCGATTTATTCCAAAAGGCAAGTCCATTGAGGATATCGATCCATCGCTCATTATCTATGTAGAGAANTGGTGTAACACCCTCCCCAGGAAGATCCTGGAATATCGTTCACCAAACGATGCGTTTCATGAAGAGTTACGAAACATCGCTTGATCATAACCATATTTTGGATTACTGTGAGTTGTTGCATTTATTATTGCAATTTAAGTTCGGTTTTTCTATAAAAAATCCGACTTTTAAATCTTGACAACAATCGACAAATATGGTAGCAAACACAACATATTGTATATATAAAAATATTGTTATACAATATATTGATTTTTGCGGACAAGTTATGGTATTGTAAAGATACACTTCAAGATTCCGAATGCTGCTTGCATATAGAGAAAATTTTAAGGAGTGGGTATCGATGAACACGGTTGTCAATGAAAAACCGAAAATAAATGTGAAACAATTGAACGAGGCCATCAAACTTTTCCCGCAGGTGTTCCCGATTACCGACGACATGAAGATCACCTTCAAGGGCGTGTCCCGCCTCGTCATGCTCGACCGGTATTCCTTCAAAGACACGGAAAAATTGACCCTGGCCAAAGGGGATTTTGTCGTTTTGACGATCAAGGACGATCCGAAGTTTCCCGCCCGCGGATTGGGATACATTGTGGATATCGACTGGGAAAACAACAAGGCCCGGGTGCTGGTGGAAGAGGAATACCGCCATGCCTTGGACAAGGAAGAAGAGAAGGAGACGGGGATCGTCGTCCGCTCGCTGGAAGTGATCGACAAGCCTTTGGAGATCTATTTCGAGCAAATCGCCAAAAGGAACGCCGCCGGCTTGTCGCAGGTGGAACAGACGGAGGAGAAAAGACGGGAATGGTTTGAAAAATTTTACCGGGAGCTCGTCCAGCTGAATTTCATCCCCGCGGGAAGGGTGCTGTACGGCGCCGGCGCGGGGATCGACGTGACCTACTTCAACTGCTACGTCATGCCCTTCGTCCATGATTCCCGGGAAGGGATCTCCGAGCACCGGAAACAGGTGATGGAGATCATGAGCCGGGGCGGCGGCGTCGGAACGAACGGTTCGACCCTGCGCCCCCGGAATGCCCTCGCCCGGGGCGTGAACGGAAAATCTTCCGGCTCCGTTTCCTGGCTCGACGATATCGCCAAGCTAACCCACTTGGTGGAACAGGGCGGATCCCGCCGGGGGGCGCAAATGATCATGCTCGCCGTCTGGCATCCGGACATAATCGAATTCATCGTTTCCAAGATGCAAAACCCGAGGATTCTGCGCTATTTGATCGAAAACACCAACGATGAATCGATCAAAAAGGCGGCGGAAGCAAAATTAAAATTCGTCCCCCTCACCCCGGAAGAAAGAAAGATGTACGAGGTCATCGTGAAGTACAAACATATACCGGGATACGGCGGATTCACGGAAGAGATCATCAAAAAGGCGGAGGCGAAACTGCGGGACGGCGGCACCTACGAAGTCCATAACCCGGACTTCTTGACGGGCGCCAACATCTCCGTCTGCCTGACCAATGATTTCATGGAAGCCGTGGAAAAGGACGACTGGTACGAGCTCCGCTTTCCCGCGGTGGAAACCTACAATGAACAGGAAATGAAAGAATACAACGAAAAATGGCATCTCGTCGGCGACGTGCGGGAATGGGAAAAGATGGGCTACCGGGTGCGCACTTACAAACGGATCCGGGCCCGGGAACTGTGGAATTTGATCAACATTTGCGCCACCTATTCGGCGGAGCCGGGGATCTTTTTCATCGACAACGCCAATGAGATGACGAACGCGCGGGCTTACGGACAGAAGGTCGTGGCCACCAACCCGTGCGGGGAACAGCCCCTCGCCCCCTATTCCGTCTGCAATTTGGCGGCGGTCAATCTGGCCAACATGGTGGATAAAGAGAAGAAGGAAGTCGATTTTGACAAGCTGATCCGGACGGTGCAGATCGGCGTCCGTTTGCAGGACAACGTCATCGATGCCACCCCCTATTTCCTGGAAGAAAACCGGAAGCAGGCCCTCGGGGAACGGCGGATCGGCCTCGGCGTCATGGGTCTCGCGGATATGCTCATTTACTGCGAAAAGGAATACGGTTCGCCGGAAGGGAACGAGCTGGTCGATAAAGTCTTTGAAACGATCGCCACGACGGCTTACCGGACTTCCATTGAGCTCGCGAAGGAAAAGGGCAGTTTCCCGTTCTTGGTCGGGAAAACGGAGGAGGAAACGAACCGGCTGAGAAAGGCCTTTATCAACACCGGGTACATGAAACGGATGCCGGAGGACATCCGCCAGGACATATTGAAATACGGCATCCGCAACTCCCATCTGTTGACGGTCGCCCCGACGGGCTCGACGGGGACGATGGTCGGGGTCTCCACCGGGCTCGAACCCTATTTCTCGTTCACCTACTACCGGAGCGGCCGTTTAGGAAAATTCATCGAAGTCAAGGCCGAGATCGTTCAAGAATACTTGCGCAAACATCCGGAGGCGGACCCGGATCGGCTGCCGCACTTTTTCGTCACGGCGATGGACTTGACGCCGGAAGCCCATGCCGACGTCCAATGCATCATTCAGCGGTGGGTGGACAGCTCCATCAGCAAAACGGTCAACGCCCCGAAGGGATATACGGTGGAACAGGTGAAAAAGGTGTACGAGCGGCTCTACAAAGGCGGCGCCAAGGGCGGGACGGTCTATGTGGACGGCAGCCGGGACTCCCAGGTGCTGACGTTAAAAGCGGAGGAAAACACCCGGGAGGAAGCGGAGGAGCTGCACCCGGAAAAGCCGAAGGTCGTCCTGGTGGAAACAATCCAGGACCTGCGCTCAACGGATGTGACGATCGGCTCGGAAATCGGCAATACATGTCCCGTCTGCCGGAAAGGAAAGGTGCGGGAAATCGGCGGCTGCAACACCTGTGACAACTGCGGCGCCCAATTGAAGTGCGGGCTGTAGCCTCAGGGATACAAGGCGGACCAACGTCCGCCTTTTTTCTTTGCTTTCATCCCCTTCCCGGGTACTAAAAACCCTTACCCTCGATTACATATGGATAAAAAGCCTTTATGGGGGATGGGTCATGCTTGTTCACGGGGTTTTTTCGGGAGGCGGTGTCAAGGGGATCGCCTTTATCGGAGCGTACCAGGTTTTGGAAGAGAAGGGGATCCGGTTCGATCAAGTCGCGGGGACGAGCGCGGGTGCCTTGTTCGCTTCCCTGATCGCCGCCGGGTATACGAGCGAGGAACTTTTTCAAATGTTTTCGGATTTGGATTTCCGGGATTTTTTGGATGAGACGGATGCCCTTGCTGCTATTCCGATTATCCGCTGGGTGCCTTTATATTGGCGGCTCGGCCTCTACAAGGGAAAGGCGCTGGAAAAATGGATCGCCGGCCGTCTGTGGAAGAAGGGGATCCATACCTTCAGCGATCTGCCCCCGAACGCTTTGCGGCTGATCGCCTCCGATTTGACCAACGGGACGATGATGGTTTTGCCCGACGATCTTCCCCGGTACGGCCTGTCGTGGAAAACCTTCCCGGTGGCCAAGGCGGTGCGCATCAGCTGCAGCCTCCCTTACTTTTTTGAACCGGTCCGGCTGAAGACGGAAAAGGGGAAGGTCGTTTTGGTGGACGGCGGGGTTTTAAGCAATTTTCCGGTTTGGCTTTTCGAAGAGGGAAGGATGCAAAGGAAGCGCCCGATCATCGGCATAAAGCTGAGCCAGGAAAAGGAAGTGATTCCGCCGAAGCGGATCAAAAACGCCTTGCATCTCTTTGAGGCCCTGTTTACGACGATGATGGACGCCCATGATGCCCGCTACATTTCCAAAAAACACACCGCGAACCTCATTTTTATTCCGACGGATGGGATAAACGCCACCGATTTTTCCTTGTCGGAGGAGAAAAAAAACACCCTCCTGCAGATCGGGAGGGAGAGGACGAAGGAATTTTTGAAAACGTGGCGCCGGGTGTTTTAAAGGTTTTCCCTTTTTCCCTTCTTTCCTTCAATGACCGTCAAACGGACGCCGCTTTTTTTCCGGAGGGGCGGGCGTTTCATTTTTCGGCCTTTCAATTCCCGCCGGTTTTCAAAACGTTTCCGCGACAGGCGGGCCGCCTTTCGGAAGGACGCCATTTCCTTCCGTTTCGGATCGTTCCGAAGGAGGAAATAACGGACGAGGAAAAACAGGATCCCGCCGATGAAGATCAGGGCCAGCAGGTGATTCATCCACCGGCCGGAGCTGCCGGACAGGGAGGATGCCAAACCGATCAGGGCGAGGAGGAAGATTCCGTAAATCGCCCACTTCGCTCCTTTTTTCATACTTCTAGCCACCCCCTATATGCATCATAAGCCAACGGCCCGGTTTTTAAACATTTCGGAAAATTTTTCGGAAACTCCGTCCCCAAAGATCTGTTTGCCGCCAAAAGATCGGCGCCGCAAGAGGCGGACGGCCGGAAACGAAATCCTCCACACTATCAGTTTAGCAAAGATCGTCCCGCTGCCTCCATCCGAATTTTATAAAAATCTTCTCCGGAAGCATACTACCAGGGTGGAGGTGCAGCCAGGTGAAAAAGTTGGAACGGGAGAAGGAAAAACCTTTTTCCTTTCGTCGGACGGTTGTCTCTGCCGGCTTTGGCGGCGGCGTCATTTGGTCCTTGGCCGGTTATCTCGCCTATTTTTTCAATTTTACGGAGATCCGGCCGAACATGCTGTGGAAACCTTGGGTCCACGCCGGGTGGAAGGCCGGCTGGATCGGGGACTTGGCCGCCGTTTTGGCCATCGGGATCCTGGGGATCGCCGCCGCCTTTCTCTATTATTTTTCCTTGCGGAACGTTCCTTCCGTCTGGGCGGGGGTCCTATACGGGGGAGTGCTGTTCGTCTTCGTCTTTTATTTGCTGAACCCGCTCCTTCCCGGTTTTAATCCGCCGTGGAAATTGGATGCGAACACGATTGTCACGAGCCTTTGCCTGTATGTGCTGTTCGGGATGTTTGTCGGCTATACGATCTCCTACGAGTACGGCGAGTACAAGCGGGAGCGGAAAGGGGGGCAGGGCGCGGGGAGCGGATGATTTCGCAGAAAAGGCAGGAAAAAATTTCTTTTCTATGTTAGAATACAGGTATCGGACGGGAAGGCACCCGATTCGGGCTTTCGCCGACAACCGCCGGAAAAAGGCAGGGATCCTGATGAAGAGCGTTTGGGTGATCAACGGACCGAACTTAAATCTGCTCGGCAAAAGGGAACCGGAGATCTACGGGCAAAAAACCCTCGCCGATTTGGAAAGCCTATTGAGGAAAAAGGCGGAAGAACATGGCATCCGGCTGGTGTTCAGGCAGTCGAACCATGAAGGGCAGATCATCGACTGGCTCCATGAGGCAAACGGGGACAAAACGGCCCTCGGCATCATCTTGAATCCGGGCGCCTTCACCCATTACAGCTACGCCATTTTTGACGCGGTGAAAGCCATTGAAGTCCCCGTATTTGAAGTCCATTTGACCAACATCTTCGCCCGGGAACCTTTCCGGAGCCGGTCGGTCATCGCGCCGGCCGCAGCCGGCCATATCTGCGGGGCCGGTTTTTACGGCTACGAACTTGCCCTGCAATTCTTTATTGACTTGAGAAAGAGGAGAGGCGAAAATGGAAAAGCTGGAGAAGATCCGGAAAAAAATCAGTGAATTGGGCGTGGACGGCTTGCTCATCATGAGTCCGTCCAACCGGCGTTACGTATCCGGTTTTACCGGGACGGCGGGAGCGGCGCTGATCACGCTGGACGAGGCCTTTTTCATTACCGATTTCCGCTACGTGGAGCAGGCGAAAAAGCAAGCCCCGGATTTCACCGTCGTCCGCCACAAAGGCTCCATCATCGAGGAAGTGAAAAATCTTTGCAGCCGCAAGGGCTGGAAACGGATCGGATTCGAGGAGCAGCACGTGACCTACGCGCTGTACCGGGAGATGGAAAACCGGCTGCCGGCGGAGCTCGTTCCCGTCTCCGGCGCCGTGGAAAAATTGCGATTGATTAAAAGCGAAGCGGAGATTAAGATAATAAAGGTGGCAGCCGATATTGCCGACGCGGCGTTCAAGCATATTCTCGATTACATAAAACCGGGCGTTACCGAAATGGAAGTGGCCAACGAACTCGAGCATTTTATGAAAAAATGCGGCGCATCCGCCGTCTCCTTCGAAACGATCGTCGCCTCCGGCCACCGCTCCGCCTTGCCCCACGGGGTTGCCTCGGAAAAGGTCATCGAAAAGGGGGATATGGTTACCCTCGATTACGGGGCCGTCTACCAGGGCTATGTTTCCGACATTACCCGCACCGTGAGCGTCGGCGAGCCGTCCGACACCTTGAAGGAAATTTACGGCATCGTGCTGGAAGCCCAACGGAAAGGGGTGGAAGCGATCCGGCCGGGGATGACCGGGAAGGAAGCGGACGCCGTTTGCCGCAGCTATATTGCCGAAAAAGGCTACGGGGAATATTTCGGCCATTCCACCGGACACGGAATCGGCCTCGAAGTTCATGAAGGGCCCGCCCTATCGGAAAGATCCGATGAGGTGTTGGCGGAAAACATGGTCGTGACCGTCGAACCGGGCATCTATCTTCCGGGAGTCGGGGGCGTCCGCATCGAAGACGACATCCTTCTCTCGGAAAAGGAAAATATTCGGCTGACCCATTCCACCAAGGAACTGATCGTACTTTAGATTGATGGATGGAAGGACGTGAAAAGATGATCTCTGTGAACGATTTTCGCAACGGCCTGACGATCGAAGTGGACGGCGAGATCTACCGGGTGCTCGAATTCCAGCATGTGAAGCCCGGAAAGGGTGCCGCCTTCGTCCGTTCGCGGCTGCGCAATTTGCGCAACGGAAATATCGTCGAGAAAACCTTCCGCGCCGGCGAAAAAGTGGAGCGGGCGCAAATCGACAATCGGAAAATGCAGTACCTGTATTCCACCGGCGATACATATATTTTTATGGACACCGAAACCTATGAACAGGTGGAATTGTCGGCGAAGCAAATCGAGTACGAACTGAAATTTTTAAAGGAAAACATGGAAGTTTCCGTCATCATGTATCAAGGGGAGACGATCGGCGTCGAACTGCCGAACACCGTCGTCTTGACCGTCGTGGAAACCGAGCCCGGCATTAAGGGGGATACGGTGAGCGGCGGAACGAAGCCGGCCAAACTGGAAACCGGCCTCGTCGTCCAAGTTCCCCTTTTCGTCAACGAAGGGGACAAGCTGATCATCAACACGGCGGACGGCACCTATGTTTCCCGGGCGTAACCGGGGGAGATGTCCGTCGCGGCTTGCCGGATAAGGATCATCCGGCAAAACTTTCCGCAAAAATGCGGGGATCCGTCCGCAAAGGTCCCGGAAGCCCGATTGCGGGAACCCTTTACAGGTTCCCCTTCCCTGCGGCTTCCGATCCCCGCACTTGCCGGTCTTATCGCGGCCGGAATTGGCGGTTTGACCCGCCGGTTCCGCGCCGCGTTTTTTTGTACCGGGAAAAAATTCCTGCCGGGGCTGCCGGCCCTGAATCCCCGGGACGCCGGCTCGGCCTTGGCTGCCTTTTTCCCTCTCGCCAACGGACGCATAAGAGCCGCAGGTGAGGCGGCCGCCTTGATATATGTCGGCCATCCCATTTCCTTGAATTTCGAAATGGAACCGCCCCGAGCCATCGGGGTTATTTTTTTGCCGGGGGCGAATGCGGTTCCGTCCCCCTTTGCCCCCGGACCTTGGGGGTATTTTTTTGCCCTTCAAGAGAATTCCGGTTTTGCCAGTCATACTTTGTCCAACGGGCCAATACATTTAAAATAAACAGCAGCATATCCGAGGTGGATGGGATGAAGGAAGTGATCCGTTATTTTCCGGAAAGGATCCGGGAACGGATTCTCGCCATTCCGGAGGCGAGCAGGGAAAGGATCGATGAGATCCGCATCCGAATCGGCCGGCCGGTGGAACTGAATTTTGGAAAAACCGTTCAATTCCTTCCCCCGGCCGTCAGCGAAAAGGAAGGGGAACAATTGTTTGGCAATTTGGCGAAGCATTCCATATACGCCCTTGAAGAAGAATTGAAGAGGGGATACATCACCGTCGAAGGGGGCCACCGGGTGGGCCTGGCAGGCAAGGTCATTTTGGAGAACGGCGCCGTGAAAGCGATCCGCGATATTTCTTCCTTCAACATCCGCATTGCCCGGGAGAAGATCGGGATTGCGGACAAGCTGTTGCCCTTTCTTTTTGACGGGGATTGGAAACATACGATGATCATCGGCGCTCCCCATACCGGGAAAACGACGCTGCTCCGGGACATCGCCCGGCTCGTTTCCACCGGTTCCAAGGCACGCCGCATTCCCCCCGCCAAAGTGGGGATTGTCGATGAGCGTTCGGAAATCGCCGGATGCTTTCACGGCATTCCGCAAATGACCTTCGGAACCCGGGTGGACGTCTTGGACGGATGCCCGAAGGCGGAGGGCATGATGATGATGATCCGTTCCATGAGCCCGGACGTTTTGATCGTCGATGAAATCGGCAGAAAGGAAGATACGGAAGCGATTTTGGAAGCCGTTCACGCCGGGATCCGGCTGATCATGACCACCCACGGCGAGACGCTGGACGAACTGGTTCAGCGGCCCATTTTAAAAGAGATCATCGAGCAGAAGGTTTTTGAACGGTTTATCGAATTATCGAAAAGCCAGGGCCCGGGCACGATCGTCTCCTTGAAGGACAGGGAAGGCAGGCAGCTTTTCCGCAAGGTGAGTGCCGTCCATGATTAAGATCACGGGGGCCTTGATGATTCTGTTGGCGACCAGCTGGATCGGCTTCGAGCTGTCAAGGCGGTATGCGGAACGTTCTTCCCAATTGCGGCTGCTGCGATCGGCGCTGCAAAGTCTGGAGGCGGAGATCATGTACGGGCACGCCCCCCTCCATGAAGCTTCGCGGAGGATCGCCAAACAGCTGCGGGCGCCGGTTTCCGAGCTGTTTGCCGCCTTCGCGGGAAAGCTCTTGCAGAAGGATACGACGGTAAAGGACGCCTGGGAGGAAAGCCTTTCGGAAGTTTGGAAGCGGACGGCCCTGGAAAAAAACGAATACGAAATCTTGCGCCAGTTCGGGGAGACGTTGGGAAAGCACGATAAAATCCAGCAGCAGAAACAAATCATCTTGGCCTTAACCCATCTGGAACGGGAGGAAAAGGAAGCCAGGGAGAAGCAGGCGGCTTACGGGAAGATCATGAAGAGCGTCGGCTTTTTGAGCGGCCTGCTGGCGGTCATTTTGCTTCTGTAAGGAATAGGAGGATCAGGAATGGGCATTGATGTGGACGTCATCTTTAAAATCGCGGGGGTGGGCATCGTCGTCGCATTTTTAGTCACGATCCTGGACCAATTGGGAAAGAAGGAATATGCCCAATGGGTGACCTTGTTCGGCTTCATCTACATCCTGTTTCAAGTTGCCGCCATCGTCGATGATCTGTTTCAAAAAATCAAATCCGTATTTCTGTTCAACCATTAGGGGGGATCGGCGACGGAAATCTTTCAAATCGTGGGAACCGGCTTGATCACCGCGTTTTTGGCCCTCATCCTGAAGGAACAAAAGCCGAATTTCGCCTTTTTGCTGACGGTGTTTGCCGGCTGTGCGATCTTTCTCTTCCTCATCGACCAGATCTTCCAGATCATCCAAATGCTGCGGCGGATCGCCGTTCATGCCAACGTCAATCTCGTTTACCTGGAAACGATTTTAAAAATCATCGGAATCGCCTACATCGCCGATTTCGCTTCCCAAATCACGAAGGATGCCGGCCAGGGGGCCATCGCTTCCAAAATCGAATTGGGAGGGAAAATATTGATCCTGGCGATGTCCGTTCCGATTTTAACCGTTTTGATCGAAATGGTCCTGAAAATGATCCCGACCTGATTGGGAGTCGAAAATGGCGAGGTGAGACGATGAAAACGAAATGGGCCCGGCTGTTGGCAGTCGCGGCGGTGTTTTTCCTCTTTTGGCTGGATTCCGTTTCGGCGGTTGAAAAGGGCGGGGGGGAAACCGGGGAAGAATTGAGCCCGAAGGCGATCGCGGAAAAGGAATTGAAAGAATTGGATCTGGGGGGAATCCGGCAATTTTGGGAAGAGATTCAACGGGAATACGGCGCCTTCCTCCCGGAAAGCAAAACCGGGGACGTGACGGATTTTATAAAAAGCGCGGGCAGTTTTTCCTTTAAGGATTGGGGGACCGGCCTGTTGAAATACGCCTTTCAGGAACTATTGATCAACGGAAAACTGCTGGGATCCCTCCTGCTTCTGACGATCTTCAGCATGTTTTTGCAGATGCTGCAAAATTCCTTCGAAACCGCTTCCGTCAGCAAAATCGCCTACGCCATCGTGTTCATCGTCCTGTTGATCATCGCCCTGAACAGCTTCCATATCGCCGTCTCCTATGCCGAGAAAGCCGTCGGCCGGATGGTCCATTTCACCCTGGCCTTCATTCCCCTCTTCCTGGCCCTTATGGCCTCGGGCGGCGCCGTCGTTTCCGCCGGCTTTTTCCATCCGGTCCTCCTCTTCATGGCCAATGTCAGCGGCATGTTCGTCCAAAAAATCGTCTTTCCCCTGCTTTTCCTCTCCGTCCTGTTAAACGTCGTCAGCACCTTGACGGAGCATTACAAGGCGACCCAGCTGGCGGGGCTGTTGAGGAATTGGAGCATCGGGCTCCTCGGGCTGTTCATGACGGTTTTTTTGGGGGTGATTTCCGTCCAGGGAGGAGCCGCGGCCGTGGCCGACGGGGTGGCGGTCCGCACGGCAAAGTTTTTAACGGGCAATCTGATCCCCGTTTTCGGACGAATGTTGACCGATGCGGCGGATACGGTCATCGCCGCGTCGTTGCTTCTAAAAAACATGATCGGCGTCGCCGGGGTGGTCATGCTGCTGTTCTCGGTCCTCTTTCCGTCCGTCAAAATATTGCTGATCGCCTTTTTTTACAAATTGGCCGCCAGCATCATGCAGCCCCTGGGCGGCGGCCCGATCATCGAATGTTTGTCGATCATTTCAAAAAGCGTCCTCTACATTTTTGCCGCCCTCGGAATCGTTTCGATGATGTTTTTTCTCAGCCTGACGATCATCATCATCGCCGGAAACATGCAAGTCATGATCCGTTAGAAGGTGATACGGTGGAACTTCTATCCTCCTGGATCCAGAACATCATCCTTTTTATCCTGCTTTCCGTCGTCATTGAAATGCTTCTTCCCCGCTCCGACATGCAGAAATATGTCCGCATGGCCGCCGGGCTCGTGCTGTTGATCCTCATTTTAACCCCGATCATGAAATTGTTCGCCATGGATGGGGAAGAGCTGATGGAACGGGCCCGGGAATCGATCGCTTCCATCCCCGCTGCGGGAAATGACATCGATGCGAAGAAAAAAGAAATACAAGCCAGACAAGATGCATATATTTTAGAACAAACGGCTTTCCAGCTGAAGGAAGCAGCGGAAAAGGGGCTGATCGGCCAATTCGGTTTCCGGTTTGACGAGATCGAAATCGAGCTGAAGAAGGGCGATGGGAACATCCCCGGCGACGCGGAGAAGATCCGGGCGGTTTTGGCCAAGGAAGAAGGCGGCCGGGAGGTGGAAGAAATCCGGGAAGTCCATATCGGAGCGGATGGCGACGCCAAGAGGATTGAGGAAGATTTGCGGCAGGAAATCGTGAAGTATTTGTCGGAAAAATGGGAGGTGGATTCGGAAAAACTTGAAATCGTCATTGAAGGAGGATAAGCGCCGAAAAATGAAATTGTTCGGGAAAATCAGCGAAATCCTTTCCGGATGGGGCGATGAAAAGAAAAAGTCCTATTTTCTTGTCATTCTCGTACTCGGCATCGCTTTGATGATCGCAGGAAATATCTTCCGTTCCGATGAATCGGCGATAACGGAGCCGTCGGGAAAAAATCCCGGCGGCGCGGAAAGCCGAAAGGAACAGCCGGTTTCCGGGAATGAAGCCCCGAACCAAGCCAGCGGAATGGCGGACTATGAATCCTATTACGAAAACGAACTGAAAAAGGCCCTCGAATCGATCGCCGGGGTGGGGGATGTCACCGTCCTCATCAATGTCGGTTCGACGGAGAAGAAGATCTATGAAAAAAATACGGTGAAAAAAAAGCAAGTGACCAATGAAAAGGACACAAACGGGGGAGAAAGGGAGATCGAGGATGAAACCGTGGAAGAGCAGATGGTGATCATCCGGGAAGGGGACAAGGAGGTCCCCCTCGTTTCGGAAACGAAAAAGCCGGAAATATCCGGCGTGCTTGTCGTCGCCAAAGGCGCGGAACAGATCCAAATCCGGAAGATGATCCTGGAAGCGTGCATGAAGGTGTTGGATGTGCCGAGCCACCGAATATCCATCATGGCGAAAAAATAAAGGAGGTTTTGCGGGATGATGCTGAAAAAACAGACGGTATGGTTTTTAACCATGTTAAGCCTGGTCATCGTTTTGGCCGTATATTATCTTTCGTTGCCGGAAAATAACAGGGATCTTTCGGCGGTCAGCGAAAAAGGGAGTTCGCAGGAAAAATCCGGAGGCGAAGGGAACCCGGAAGATACGTCCGGTTTGACCGGCGATGAGAACTTTGAAGCGATCCGCCTGCAGCTGCAGGACGAAAGGAGCAGAAAGATGGAAGAGCTGCAGGCCATCGCCGCCTCCACCGATTTATCCGCCGAGGAAAGGAGCCGGGCGAAGGATGAAATGGACCAGCTGAGCAAAAACGCGGAAAAGGAAAAATTGCTCGAGTCGCTGATCACCTCCACTCTCGGCTATGAAGACGCCCTCGTCCGCGTCGACGGGAACGAGGTAAGGATTACCGTAAAAGGGCAGGAGCCGTCAAGGGCGAACGCCAATGAGATCATCCATCTCGTTCTGAAGGAAGTGGGAACCACCCAGGTCAACGTCGCCTTCCAAAAAGAACAGACGAACGATTCAAAATAAGGAAATGTCCGGTCCTCCTGATGAGAGGATCTTTTTTGTCCCGCTTCAGCCGGTTTTCGTGGAAAAGCCGCTGGGGAGCGGCATCCTTTTTGCTTTTTGGCCAGTTGGGAATCGCCTCATCTGTCATGTGGCCGTTCCAAGAGCGGCTTCCTTTTTGCTTTTTCGCCAGGCCGGATCCGGGTAAGGGCTTCCATGGCGGCCCGGCATTTTTCCGAAACGCGGGAACGGAAGCAGCGGCCGCCCGGCCCGATCCCTTTTCAATGGTGGTTGAATCGGAGAAATGGGTTATTGTATGATATTAGTAGCTAGTCACAAAAATAAAGGGGTGTGTTTTTTTTGCTGAAAGTGCAGGAGATACGGGAATTGATCCGTTTAGTCGACCAATCCAGCCTGGAAGAATTCAAATACGAATATGACGGCATGAAATTGGAAATGAAAAAGAGAAAAATCCTCCCGGAAACGGCGATGGAGGCGCCGGTCCGTCAACCGGCGGCGGAGCGGACCCAGGAACAGCCGGGGAATGCCGAAGCGGAGGCCGGCCGTTCCCTTGCCGTGAAGGTAGAGAATGAAGGAAAACCCGCGGTTGCCGAACCGTCCCCCGCAAAGGAAGAGGGCGGACAGAACGCCGGGGAAAATCTCCATAAGATCACGTCGCCGATGGTCGGCACCTTCTATCAGGCACCGTCGCCCGGCGCGGAACCTTACGTGAAGATCGGTTCGAAAGTGAAGAAAAACACGGTCGTCTGCATTATTGAAGCGATGAAGCTGTTCAACGAAATCGAAGCGGATGTGGAGGGGGAAATCGTCGATATCCTGGTGAAGGACGGACAATTGGTGGAATACGGCCAGCCGCTGTTTTTGGTGAAGGAAGAATAAGGGGTGGCTGCAGTGATCAGGAAAGTTTTAATCGCGAACAGAGGGGAAATCGCCGTCAGGATCATCCGCGCCTGCAAAGAGCTCGGCATCGAAACGGTCGCCGTCTATTCCACGGCGGATCAGGACGCCCTCCATGTGCAGCTGGCCGATGAGGCCTATTGCATCGGGCCGAATCCGTCCAAGGACAGCTATTTGAACAAAACGAACATTTTGAGCGTCGCCAAATTGACCGGCTGTGACGCCGTTCATCCCGGTTACGGGTTTTTGGCGGAGAACGCGGACTTTGCCGAACTGGTCAATGAATGCCAGTTGATTTTTATCGGGCCGAGCCCGGAGGCCATCGCCAAGATGGGGCTGAAAGACGTGGCCAAAGCGACGATGAAGGAAGCGGGCGTTCCCGTCGTTCCCGGTTCCGACGGCATTGTTTCCGACAGTGAAGAGGCGGTGAAAATCGCCGAAGACATCGGTTATCCGGTCATTATTAAAGCGACGGCCGGCGGCGGGGGAAAAGGGATCCGCGTCGCCCGAGACCGGGATGAACTGATCAAGGGCTTGAGGATCACCCAGCAGGAGGCGATGACCGCCTTCGGGAATCCCGGCGTCTATTTGGAGAAATGCATCGAAGATTTCCGCCACGTGGAAATTCAAATTTTGGCCGACCGTTACGGAAACGTGATCCATTTGGGAGAACGGGATTGTTCGATTCAAAGGAGATTGCAAAAATTGGTGGAGGAAGCCCCGTCTTCGGCCATCGACGAGGAAATCCGGAATCGGATGGGGGAAGCGGCGGTCCGGGCCGCCAAAGCCGTCGGCTATACCGGCGCAGGGACGGTGGAATTTATTTTCGACGTGCAAAACAAGAAGTTCTACTTCATGGAAATGAACACGAGGATTCAGGTGGAACACCCCGTCACGGAGCTGGTGACCGGCATCGACATCGTCAAGGAACAGATTTTGATCGCATCAGGCGAGAAATTGTCCTATAAACAGGAGGATATCCGTTTTGACGGCTGGGCGATCGAGTGCAGGATCAACGCGGAAAACCCGCTGAAAAATTTTGCCCCGTCCCCGGGGAAGATCCGGATGTACCTCCCGCCGGGGGGATTTGGCGTGCGCGTCGATTCCGCCGCCTATCCCGGCTACAGCATTCCGCCCTTTTACGATTCCATGATCGCAAAGCTGATCGTTCACGGGAAGACGCGGGAAGAAGCCATCGCCCGGATGAAGCGGGCGTTGGGCGAATTTGTGATCGAAGGCGTGCATACGACCATCCCCTTCCATTTGAATTTGATGGATCATCCGGCATTCAAGGAAGGAAAGTTTAACACAAAATTTCTTGATATTCACGATGTGATGAAGGAAACTAAAGAAGGAGGTGTATCGCATGGCTGAAAATAATCCGCTGGAAATGGTGAAAGAAGGCTTGGGCAAAATCGAGATCGCCCCTGAAGTGATCGAGGTGATCGCCGGGATCGCCGCCTCGGAAGTAAAAGGGGTTGCGACGATGCGCGGAAATTTCGCGACGGGCGTGGCGGAACGCTTGGGGAAAAAATCCCACAGCAAAGGCGTCCGCGTCGATTTGTCCAACAATCAGATCATTATCGATGTTTATTGCGTCTTAAATTTCGGCGTTTCCATTCCGAAGGTGGCCAAGGAAATCCAGGAAAATATCCGTCAGGCGCTTTTGAACATGACCGGACTGGAGACGGATGAAATCAACGTCCACATCGTCAACATCAATTTTGAATCGCAAAAGGAACCAGCCGTCGAAGAGTGAGACTTTGCCAAGGCGGAGAACCCGCTTTGGCTTTTTTATTCCCCTTCGGGGCGGCCGGTGCCGGCACTTTTCTTATCATTTTTGTTATGTTATGATCATGTTGATCGATTTTGGCAATGAGAGGTGCGTCCATGAAGAGGAGGACAGCCAGAGAAAAGGCGCTGCAAACCTTATTTTCCATCGACATCGGCAAGATCCGGCCCCAGGAGGCCTATGAACATATGGCCGGCGAAGGGGAAGCGGATGATTTTTTCAAGGATCTCGTCTTCGGCACATGCGAACGCCTGCCGGAGATTGACCGGTTGATCGAAGAACATTTGGAACATTGGAAGCTGGAAAGGCTGCCGGCGGTGGAACGAAATCTGTTGCGGATGGCGGTCTACGAGATCGTGTACCGGGAAGACATCCCCGCGGGGGTTGCCGTCAACGAGGCGGTGGAAGTCGCCAAAAAATACGGGGATGAAAAATCCGGCCGGTTTGTCAACGGCGTTTTGGCAAAAATCATCGATCGCCGTGGCGAATGAGGAGGAACGGGGCCCCGCGCGGGGGAACCGTCCGCCGGCATCGGCCGGCAAAAAGGAACCGGCGAACGGAGGGGGAAAAGGTGACAGCGAAGATCATCGACGGAAAAGCGATCGCACAAAAATTGCGGGAAAGATTGAAACGGGAAGTGGATGATTTAAAAGAAAAGGGCATCACCCCCGGATTGGCGGTGATTTTGGTCGGGGAGGACCCGGCGAGCCTGACCTATGTGCGCAACAAGCGGAAGGCCTGCCGGGAAATCGGGATCCGGTCTTTTTTATTTTCCCTTCCCGAAACGGTTTCCGAAGGGGAGCTCGTCCGAAAGATCGAAGAATTGAACAAGGATGAACAGGTTCATGGAATTTTGGTCCAATTGCCCTTGCCCTCCCATGTGAACCCGGCAAACATCCTTCCGCGCATCCACCCGATGAAGGACGTGGACGGATTCCATCCCCTCAATGCCGGCAAGTTGATGGCCGGAGAAAAGACCTTCATTCCCTGCACCCCTTTGGGGATTTCCGTCCTTTTGAAGGAGATCGGATGCCGGGTGGAGGGGAAACACGCCGTTGTCGTGGGCCGATCGAATATCGTCGGGAAGCCGGCGGGGCAGCTTCTTTTGAACATGAACGCCACCGTCACCTATTGCCATTCGAAAACGGCGGATTTGCAAAAATTCACCTCCATGGCGGATATTTTGATCGTCGCCTGCGGGAAGCCGAATCTGATCGGCGCCGGCCACGTGAAGGAAGGGGCGGTCGTCATCGACGTAGGCATCAACCGGGACGAAAGCGGGCGGCTGACCGGCGACGTGAATTTTGAGGAAGTCAAGGAGAAGGCCGGTTTCATTACCCCCGTTCCCGGAGGGGTCGGGCCGATGACGATCACCATGCTTTTGTCCAACACGATCCAGGCGGCCAAGCAAATCCACCGCCTGCCGTGGCCTTGATTCTGCCGGAAAAGCCCGGGACCCGGTCCCGTCCGGGGAGATCGAGCGGCCGGGATAAGGGTTCCCCGATGAAGCCTTGGCGGTGAAGCCGATTTGCGAGGGCGGGCCTTCGCCGGAAACGGGAAGCTTCCGGAACGGAAGGCCGGAGACCGGTATCGGAGCCCTCTCTTCCGTCAGCCGGATCTTTCCTTTCCGCGGGCCCGGGAGACGGAAGGGATGCTTTGTATTTTCACGATTTTCAAATAAAGGTGATTCTATGGCGGAGTTCCGTTATTTGACCGTATCCGCATTGACGAAATACATAAAGAGGAAATTCGATTACGACCCCCACCTGCAAAACCTCTATGTCAAGGGCGAGATTTCCAACATGAAAAAACATACGAGCGGCCATATTTATTTTACCTTGAAGGACGCCGGCGCCCGGATTCTGGCCGTCATGTTTTCTGCATACGCCCAAAAGGCCGGGTTTCAGCCGGAAGACGGCATGCACGTCTTGGTGCGGGGGGATGTATCCGTTTACGAACCGTCCGGCAATTACCAGATCTATGTGAAGGAAATCCAGCCGGACGGCATCGGCAGCCTGTATTTGGCCTATAAACAACTGGAGGAAAAACTGGCGAAGGAAGGGCTGTTCAGGCGGGAGCATAAAAAACCGATTCCCCGCTACCCCCAAACCGTCGGGGTCGTCACTTCGCCGACGGGCGCCGCGGTCCGGGACATCATCACCACGATCCGCCGGCGCTACCCGATCGCCCGGATCATCGTCTATCCGACCCTCGTTCAGGGAAAACAGGCCGCTCCTTCGATCGTCCGGGCGATTGAAACGGCGAATGCCCGCGGGGAAGCGGATGTGCTGATCGTCGGGCGGGGAGGCGGTTCCATCGAAGAACTGTGGGCGTTCAATGAAGAGGCGGTAGCCCGGGCCATTTTCCGCTCGAAAATCCCGGTCATTTCCGCCGTCGGCCATGAAACCGACGTCACGATCGCCGATCACGTCGCCGACTTGAGGGCGCCGACCCCCACCGGCGCCGCCGAACTGGCCGTCCCCCACATCGACGAGCTGCTGGAGAAGATCTTCCAATTAAAAATCCGTTTGACGCGCTCGGCAAAGGAAAGGACGGAAAGGGCGAGGGTCCGGCTTTCCCGCCTGGAAAACTCCTACGCCTTCCGCTTTCCGCAAAAACTTTACGAGCAGAAAATGGAACAGCTGGACAAAACATTCGACCGTTTGCAAAAATTATTGGTAAAATCATTGAAAGAAAAAGGGGAACGCCGCGAGGCCCTCTGCCGGCGTTTGTGGAAATTTAAACCGGCGGCCGTCCTGCGGGAAAAGGCGGAGGAGGTGAAGGTGCGGGAAAAACGGCTGAACCGCCTGGCCGCCGACATCCGCAAGCGGAAGGAGCGGGAATTTCTCAACCTGCTGAATACGCTGGAAGCGGTGAGCCCCTTAAGGACGATGGAGCGGGGCTACAGCATCGTCTATCACGAAAAGGGAAATCTCGTCAAGAGCGTCCGGGATGCCAAAATCGGGGATCAAGTCTACATTTACGTCAAAGACGGGAATCTCCATTGCGAAGTGAAGGAACGGGAGGAGTCGGGAAACCGTGGATAAAAAGGAAGAACTTACATTCGAACAGGCGATGGAAAAATTGGAGCGGATCGTGGAAAGCTTGGAAGAAGGGGATGTTCCCCTCGAGGAAGCGATCGCCAAATATAAGGAAGGCATGGATTTGGCCAAGATTTGCCATCAGAAGCTGAAGAACGCGGAGGAGCAGCTGACGCAAATCCTGAAGGATAACGGTGAAGTGGATAATTTCGTCATTGAGGAGGAGTAGGCTTGCCGTCGATCGAAGAGCGGATGAAAGAACAGATCGGGGAACTGCAGGGACAGCTGCAAGAGTACATCGACCGCCTGGATGCCCCGAAAACGCTGAAGGATTCCATGCTGTATTCGCTCCAGTCCGGGGGAAAGCGGATCCGCCCCCTGCTCCTTTTCGCCACGCTGGAGGCCTTTCGGAAAGATTGGCGGGCGGGGCTGCCCGTCGCCTGCGCCGTGGAAATGATCCATACCTATTCCCTCATCCATGACGATCTGCCCTGCATGGACGACGACGATTTGCGCCGGGGAAAACCGACCAACCATAAGGTTTTCGGGGAAGCGGTGGCGGTGTTGGCCGGAGATGCGCTGTTGACATACAGTTTCCAAATCCTGTCTGATGCCCCTCCCGCCCTTCTGGACGACCGGAAGAAAATCCTGATCATTTCCGAACTGGCGAGGGCCGCTGGTCCGGAAGGGATGGTCGCCGGCCAAACCTTGGACATGGAGGCGGAAGACAGGAGGATCTCCCTGGAGGAGTTGGAATCGATCCATCTGCACAAAACGGGAAAATTAATTTCCTTTTGCGTAAAGGCCGGGGCCATTCTGGCCGACGCCGATGAAAAGACCCAGGCCAAACTGTCTGAATTCGCCCGCCGCATCGGGCTCGCCTTCCAAATTCGCGACGACATCCTGGATATCGTCGGGAAGGCGGAGATTTTGGGAAAGAACGTGGGGAGCGACCAGTCCAAGAAAAAGAGCACCTATCCCGCCTTGCTCAGCCTGGAGGGGGCCGATAAAAAATTGGAGGAAACCATCTTCGCGGCCAAGACGATTTTAAGGGAACTGCCCTTGGAAACCTCCTCCCTGGAAAGGATTACCGAGCAAATCTGGAAGCGGGAAAATTGAATCTGCAAAAACGGACAGGCGGAAGGTTGGATTTCATTTCGTTTTCATGGTTCAAAACGTTATAATGGAAGGAAAGGAAAATTTGAACGGGAAGCGGAGTGATCCGAAGATGGATCTTTTGTCGATTAAAGACCCGGGTTTTTTAAAACGGATGACCATTCCGGAACTGGAGGAACTGAGCGAAACGATCCGCAAGTTTTTAATTGAAAAGCTGTCGGTCACCGGCGGCCATATCGGCCCCAATTTGGGCGTCGTCGAGCTGACCATCGCCCTGCACCGCTCCTTCGACAGCCCGAAGGACAAAATCATCTGGGACGTCGGGCACCAATCCTACGTCCACAAAATTTTGACGGGCCGGGCGAAGGATTTTGACCGGTTGCGGCAATACGGGGGGATCAGCGGGTTCCCGAAGCGGAGCGAAAGCCCCCACGATGTCTGGGAAACCGGCCACAGTTCCACCAGCCTGTCGGCGGCGATGGGGATGGCCGTCGCCAGGGACTTGCGCAAGGAAAGCTATTACATCGTCCCGGTGATCGGCGACGGCGCCCTTACCGGGGGGATGGCCCTCGAGGCGTTGAACCATATCGGCCATGAAAAGAAGAACATCATCGTCATCCTGAACGACAACGAGATGTCCATCGCGCCCAACGTCGGCGCCTTGAACAACATCCTGGGCCGCCTGCGGACCGCGCAAAAATACAACTGGGCGAAGGAAGAGCTGGAAACCTTGCTGAAAAAGGTTCCCGCTGTCGGCGGCCGCCTCGCCTCCACCGCGGAAAGGCTCAAGGACAGCCTGAAATACATCTTCGTCCCGGGGATGTTTTTTGAAGAGCTCGGCTTCACCTATTTCGGGCCGGTGGACGGCCACAAATTTGAAGACCTTTTGGAAAACATCGGCTATGCCAAAAGGACGGAAGGCCCGGTCCTGCTCCATGTCGTCACGAAAAAAGGGAAGGGCTACCGCCCCGCCGAAAACGACCGGGTGGGAAATTGGCACGGAACGGGGCCCTATAAAATCGAAACCGGCGATTTCATCAAGCCCGTCGACGCCCCGCCGGCCTGGAGCAAGCTGGTCAGCGAGACGGTGAGGAAAATGGCGCGGATGGACCCCCGGATCGTGGCGATCACGCCCGCCATGCCCGTCGGTTCCAAATTGGAAGGCTTCCAGAAGGAATTCCCCGACCGGATGTACGATGTGGGCATCGCCGAGCAGCACGCCGCGACGATGGCGGCGGGTTTGGCCGCCGCCGGCATGAAACCTTACCTGGCGATCTATTCCACCTTTTTGCAGCGGGCCTACGACCAGGTCGTCCATGACATTTGCCGGCAAAATTTGAATGTTTTCATCGGCATTGACCGGGCGGGCCTGGTCGGCGCCGACGGGGAAACCCATCAGGGGGTTTTTGACATCGCATTCTTAAGGCATTTGCCGAACATCGTCATCATGATGCCGAAGGACGAAAACGAAGGCCAGCACATGGTGTACACGGCGCTGACTTACGACGACGGCCCGATCGCCATGCGTTTCCCCCGCGGCAACGGTCTCGGGGTTCCGCTGGACGAAGAATGGAAAAGGATCCCGATCGGCACTTGGGAAATTTTGCGGAACGGGAAGCAGGCGGCCATCCTGACCTTCGGGACGACGATCCCGATGGCCCTGGAAGCGGCGAAGATCCTGGAAAAATACGGGATCCGCTGCATGGTGGTCAACTGCCGGTTCATAAAACCCCTCGATGAAAAAATGCTCACCGATATTTTGAACATGCATATTCCGATCTTGACCGTCGAAGAAGCGGCCCTCGCGGGCGGTTTCGGGAGCGCCGTCCTCGAATTCGCCCACGATGCGGGCTTCAGCCACGTCAACATCCGGCGGATGGGCATCCCCGACCGTTTCATCCAACACGGCAGCGTGAAGGAATTGTACCGGGAGATCGGCTTGACCCCGGAAAACATCGCCAAGCAGATGATAAGCATGATGGAGAAAATTTCAAAAAGGGCTTAGCAAAATGAAAGAGGAGAAAATCAGGATCGATCAACTGCTCGTGGAAAAAGGCTTTTTTGAAACGAGGGAAAAGGCCAAACGGGCGATCATGGCCGGGCTGGTATACACGGAAAACCGGCGGCTGGAAAAGCCGGGCGAAAAGGTCCCCAAATCCTTGCCCGTTGCGGTGAAGGGGGATCCGATGCCCTATGTTTCCAGGGGAGGTTTTAAGCTGGAAAAGGCGTTAAAGGCATTCGGCCTTTCGGTGAAAGGGAAGATTTTCCTCGATGTGGGGGCTTCCACCGGCGGGTTTACCGATTGCGCCCTGCAAAACGGGGCAAAGATATCTTACGCGGTCGATGTCGGATACAATCAGCTGGCTTGGAAGCTCCGCACCGATCCGCGGGTCGTCGTCATGGAAAGGACGAATTTCCGCTACATGAAACCGGAGGATTTGCGCTACGGGATGGCGGAATTTGCCGCCATCGACGTCTCCTTCATTTCCCTGGAAAAAATTTTGCCGCCGCTGAAGGCCATGCTCGTGCCGGACAGCGACGTCGTCGCCCTGATCAAACCCCAATTCGAAGCGGGCAAGGAATCCGTCGGAAAGAAGGGGATCGTCCGCGATCCGGCGGTGCATGAAAAAGTCATCCGCGACATCGTCCGTTTCGCCCGTTCCGAAGGTTATGGCCCCCGGGGGCTCACCTTTTCCCCGATCACCGGCGGGGACGGGAATATCGAATTCCTTCTCCACCTGAAATGGCCGTGCCCGGATCCGGATGCGGCCGATTTGCCCGATTCGGCGATCGGAGAAGTGGTGAAACAGGCGCACCGGGAATTCCATAAATAGTGTCTGTCCCATGGCGAAAAAATCCGGGAATCCTTCCTTCCCGCCCGGGCTTCCGGAAAAGGAGCTCCCGGATCCGCCCCCCGTTTCAAACAAACCCTGCCGCCGTCCTTCCGGCGGATCGTCCCCCTCTTTTCTCCCGTTTCTCCGGGAATATGCCAAAACCCCCTCTGAGTTCCGATTCGCCCCGAAATTTCCACATCAAGTATCCCTTTTCGTCCGCATTCTTTTGTATAATGGGGTTAAATGGAGATTCTTCGGAAAACGGGCCCTGTACGAGGTGAAAAAATGAACAAAGAAAAAAGGCATTTCAAAATTAAGGAACTGATCCAGAAATACGAAATAAAGACCCAGGACGAGCTCGTACATTATTTATCAAAGGAAGGATTTCACGTTACCCAGGCGACCGTATCCCGGGATTTGAAAGAACTGCATCTGGTCAAGGTCCCGTCCCCCGGCGGGGGGTACAAATACAGCCTGACCCAGGAACAAAACGTTTCCGTCGTCCCGAAATTGCAGAAACTTTTAACGGATGTTCTCGTGAAGGTGGATTACGCCCAGCACCTCGTCGTTTTGAAAACGATTCCCGGAAACGCCCATCCGGTGGGGGTGCTGATCGACCAATTGGATTGGAAGGAAATCGTGGGCACCGTTTGCGGGGACGACACCTGCCTGATCATCACGCGGAACAACGGCGACGCATCGAAACTGACGAAACGTTTCCGTGAGCTGTTAACCTAGGAGGGAAGCAGGATGCTTTCGGAATTGTCGATAAAAAATTTCGCCATTATCGATTCCATTTCCCTTTCCTTCGACGACGGGTTTACCGTTTTGACCGGGGAAACGGGGGCGGGAAAGTCGATCATCATCGATGCCATCCAGCTTTTGATCGGCGGCAGGGGCTCCGCCGAATATGTCCGCCACGATGCGGAAAAGGCGGAAATCGAAGGGCTGTTTCTCCTCGATGAAAACCATGCGGCCGTGGAGAAACTGAAAGAATTCGGCATCGAGCCCGACGAAGGGACGCTTATTTTAAAACGGGATATTTACAGCAACGGAAAAAGCGTCTGCAGGATCAACAGCCAGCTGGTCACCCTTTCGGTGCTGCGGGAGATCGGGACAAAACTCGTCGACATCCACGGTCAGCATGAAACCCAGGAATTGATGAACGAGCGGAATCATCTCTTCTTGCTCGACGAATTCGCGGGCGATCCGGTCAAGGAGGCTTTAGCGGATTACCGGGCCCTGTACCGGCGGTATGCGGATCTGAAAAAAGAGTGGAAAAACTTGAGCGAAAACGAGCAGCAATTGGCGCAGCGGCTCGATTTATTGAAATTCCAGTGGAAGGAAATCGCCGACGCCCGGCTGGAGCCGGGAGAAGACGAAGCGCTCGAAGCGGAAAGGAAGAAATTCATCCATTTTGAGCGGCTGTATCAATCCTTATCCGCCGCCTATGACGCCCTGTCCGGCGAAGGGAAGGCCATGGACTGGCTCGGAATCGCTTTAAGCCAACTGGAAAATGCCGCGGAGATCGATCCGTCCTGGCAAAGATATCAGGAAAATTTTTCTTCCAGCTATTATGCGCTGGAGGATATCATGCACCAGCTGCACGACCGGCTGGATGAAATGGAATACGATCCCGAGCGGATCCATTACGTGGAGAGCCGGCTCGACGAAATCCACCGGCTGAAACGGAAATACGGGAAGACCGTCGCGGAAATTTTGGATTATCACGGAAAAATCGCAAAGGAAATCGAAAAGATTGAAAATAAGGAAAGCACCCTTTCCGAACTGGAAAACAAGATCCGGGCCGCGGAAGCGGAATTGCGCGATAAGGCAAACCGGCTCACCGGACGGCGGAAGCAGGCGGCCGAAGTGTTAACCTCGGCGATCCAAAAGGAATTAAAAGCGCTGTACATGGATAAAACTGTATTTAAGACCGTCTTTCACGAAGCGGGAGACCATTTGACGGAAAACGGGGCGGACCGGGTGGAGTTTTTCATCAGCACGAATCCCGGGGAACCGCCAAAGCCGCTCGCCAAAATCGCCTCCGGCGGCGAATTGTCCCGGATCATGCTCGCCTTGAAAACGATCTTCTCCAAACACCAGGGAAGGACGTCGATCATCTTCGATGAAGTGGACACTGGCGTCAGCGGCAGGGTGGCCCAGGCGATCGGCGAAAAAATTTACCAGATTTCCGTCTCTTCCCAGGTGCTGTCCATCACCCATTTGCCCCAGGTGGCCGCCTTGGCCGATCAACATTATCATATTTCAAAAACCGTCGTTCAAAACCGGACGATCACCTCGGTGAAAAAACTGGACGAAAAGGAACGGGTTGAAGAAATCGCCCGCATGCTGTCGGGCGCCAAAATGACCTCGGCGACGGAACAGCACGCCAAGGAAATGATTGATTTGGCGAAAAAAGTAAAAACAAAGGCCGCAAAGGCCCTGCCGGCTGCAGGAAAATAAGGCATAGGGCGATTTGGCAAACCTTTTCCCCCATGGGGAAGAATTCCTTTTTGCGCATGATTTTTTGCCTCCGCCCTCCTTATAATTATTCCCGCCGTCAGGCAAGCTATGTAGTGTAGTCGTATTGGGTGGAATAGAAGCGGGGAGAGTGAATCATTTGAAAACGGATGCCATTCGAAAAACAGTCGGCTTTCTTCTCCTTGTTTCTTTCGTTTTCTTCGGCTTTTTTACACCGGCGGGAAAAATCTTGCAGACACCTTTTCAGCTGACATTGTTTGAAGGCCAGGAACAGGCGGTTTCTTCCGCCGCGGGGATCCGGGCGGACAGCGGCTCCGACCGGATCGGAATCGCCTATAAAGAGGAAGGCCTCGCCATCACCGGCAAACGGACCGGGAACGGGGAAGTGACCGTCCATTACGGTTCGATTCCCTTAAAAAAGGTTGACGTCCAAGTATTGGAAAACATCCGGGTCGTCCCCGGCGGCCAGTCCATCGGCGTCAAGATTCACTCCAAAGGGGTGCTCGTCGTCGGCCACCATCTCGTCGAAACGGATGAGGGAACGTTTTCTCCCGGGGAAAAGGCTGGAATCCGGGCCGGGGACCTGATCGTCAAGATGAACGGAAAAACGGTGGAAGAATTGGCGGACATTTCCCCTTATGTCCAAGAATCGGGAAGGAAAGGAACTCCCCTGTCGGTCCTCGTCCAGCGCCATGACGGGAAAACCTTCGAAGCGAAAATCACCCCGGCAAAGGCCAAGGGGGATGAAAAATACAAGCTAGGCCTTTACATTCGCGATTCGGCGGCCGGCATCGGCACGATGACCTTCTACGATCCGAAGACGAAAAAATACGGGGCCCTCGGCCACGTCATTTCCGACATGGACACCAGGCTTCCGATCGCCGTGAAAGACGGCTATATTGTCCCCTCGACCGTCACCTCCATCCAAAAGGGAACGAACGGCTCCCCCGGAGAAAAAATGGCAAGAATTTTAGCGGACAAGGAACGGATCGGCAACATCTTCGCCAACAGCCAGTTCGGCATATTCGGGACGCTGGATAAGCCGGTGGAAAACGGGATGCTCGACCAAGCGATTCCCATCGCCCTGTCCCATCAGGTGAAAAAAGGCCCGGCGGAGATATTGACGGTTGTGGAAAACAATAAAGTGGAACGGTTCCAGGTAAAAATCATCAGCACCGTTCCGCAAAAATTTCCGGCGACGAAAGGACTGGTGATCAAAGTCACCGATCCCCGGCTGCTGGAAAAGACCGGCGGCATCGTCCAGGGAATGAGCGGCAGCCCGATCATCCAAAACGGGCGGTTAATCGGTGCCGTCACCCACGTCTTTGTCAATGACCCGACCACCGGTTACGGGGTGCATATCGAATGGATGCTGAATGAGGCGGGGATTAAGATCCCGAAAAAAGAGCTCGAAAAAGCGGGCTGAGGCGGGGAGAAAATCCCCGCTTTTTTTCTGAAATTGTCGAAAAAGAAAGAATAAATAGGAATATATATATATTTTTACATATTTTAAAAAATCAAAAGGATTTTTCGTTGCGATATGGAAATTATAAGTTAAAATAGGTTTAGAAAGACGATTCGAAAAGTTTAGTCAAGGAGGAATTTTTTAGGTGAAAAAAATCAGGGTTTGCATTGCCGACGACAACAAGGAACTGACGAAATTGTTGGAGGAATACATAAACAGCCAGCGGGACATGGAAGTGATCGGAATTTTCCACAACGGCCAAGAATGCGTAAAGATGATCGACAGCCTCGAGGCGGACGTCCTTCTGTTGGATATTATCATGCCCCATCTGGACGGTTTGGCCGTCCTCGAACGGATCAAGAAAAACGGGTCGAAATTATGCGTGATCATGCTTACCGCCTTCGGCCAGGAGGATGTGACGAAAAAGGCGGTGGAATTGGGCGCCTCCTACTTCGTTTTGAAACCCTTTGACATGGAAAACCTGGTCAGCCAAATCCGCCAAATCCGGGGAGAAGAGAATTATTCCGTCCCGTCGTCGGTTTCTTCCTACCGAAGCGCGAATCAGGGAGAAGACCGGCAATACAAAAACTTGGACGCCACCATCACCAGCATCATTCATGAAATCGGGGTCCCGGCCCATATCAAAGGCTACATTTATTTGCGGGAAGCGATCGCCATGGTTTACAAAGATATCGAACTGCTCGGCTCGATCACGAAGGTGCTCTATCCGGACATCGCCAAAAAATATAATACGACCGCCAGCCGGGTGGAACGGGCGATCCGCCACGCCATCGAAGTCGCCTGGAGCCGGGGTAACATCGAATCGATTTCCTCCCTCTTCGGCTACACCGTCAGCATGACCAAGGCAAAACCGACCAATTCGGAGTTCATCGCGATGGTCGCGGATAAATTAAGACTGGAACATAAAGTGAGTTAAACGTCGATATGACGCGGTTTTAAACACGTCAATTGCGGAATTCATTCCGGTGAATGATTCGTTAGAATTCCGATGAATTTTTCGTCACCATTCCGGATTCAATCACTCGGATTATATATGCTTGCTTTAACAGCGGCAATTTATTGGTATTTCTGGCATTCCACAGCAAATCATAATTGGAAAAATTTTTAAAATCGTGAAAGACAGAGTTTGATGACGAAAATTCACTAATTGTCACTGACAATGTTTTTCGCATCGAAGCCGCCCGGCGTGCAAAAAACTGTAAAAGGCCCGCGGCGATCCAAACACTTTAAATGACAAAGCTCATGCATGTTCTTGCGTGAGCTTATTTTTTGTTAAAAAGGCCCCCGAGTGTTATACCAATCGATGATACAGTTGACAAGGCGAAACGGGGGACGTTATTAAGCCTTGTCAGCGTGAAAGCGTAAAAAGAATACTCCATCAACAAACGCGGATATTTTTAAAATGTACGTTGACGCAGTTTGATCCGGCTTAAATCGCGGACATGGGGACGAAGACTTGCGGAACATAAGATTTTTTTTGAAAACGGACGCATCAAGGGTTTGAATGCTGCCGGCCATATTAAAGCCGGCGAATCGGATTTATGCCAATCATTTTTCAGCCTCCGCCAATCGATCGAATGATTTATTGGGGGAGTTCTTTTTGTTGAAGACGCAAGGAAATATGCACTTTTGGCAAAAACAAAGACGGCTGGGAGCGGAACTTGAAAATCCGGCATTTTTTCCTTTCCGCCCTTTCTTAAGGAAATCCCTGTTTCACTTGTCATTATTTTGTTAAAATGAAGGTGCTGAAAATGGGAGGGTAAATGAGATCTCAATGAATTTCAACGATGGATAAAGGATTATTACGAAAGCAAGGGATGGGCGGAATTGGACATCTTTATCCGCATCGGATTTTTGGCGGAAGAAACGGGTGAGGTCGCCCGGGCGATCAGAAGCCCTGGAAATCGGGAGGGACAGGCCCGATGAACCCGCGGGCTCCCTTTAGGAAAACAAGCGGAAATTGACCGAGGAGCTGGGCGATGTGTTGGGAAACTTGATCGTGATTGCGAACCGGTACGAAATTCCTCTGGAAGAAGTATTTCAATCCCCTAAGAAAAAACTGTCGGAACGCTATTCGAAGGTTTAGGTTCCTTTCCGAATCGTCCTGAAAATCCCCTTTTCGTTCCTCCCGGCGGCGCCGCCGCACCGTCCCGTCGTTTGCCTTCCATAAAGAAAGAAATTTCATCCGTCATCCGCGGTGCAAGGCACTTGCGCGGTGCGGCCTCTCCTTCATCCGTGATGCACCCGCTTCAATGCCGGCTGAAGGAGTGAGAAGGATTGCATGTTCGTAAACGGTTGAGACGCGAAAAGGAGAATCGGACATGATTGTTCTGGAAACACGAAGGCTGATCTTAAGGGAGTTCGAAGCCGAAGATCTTGAACCGCTCCACCGGATTTTTTCGGATCCGGAAACGATGAAGTATTATCCGGCCCCCTTTCCCGTGCAAAAAACCCGCGACTGGATCAGGCGCAATCAGGAAAGGTACCGGTATGACGGTTATGGGCTGTGGGCGGTTTGTTTGAAGGAAACGGGGGAATTGATCGGCGACTGCGGTCTTGTCAAGCAAATCATCGATGTCGGAACGGAAGTGGAGATCGGCTACCACATCAACAAAAAGCACTGGTCCAAAGGGTTCGCCACGGAAGCGGCCCAGGCGTGCAAGGACTACGCCTTCGAAAGATTGGGTATAAGCAAGCTCATCTGCATCATCGACCCGGGGAATGCCCCGTCCATCCGAGTGGCGGAGAAGATCGGGTTCACGAAGGAAAGGGAAGCGTTCATTTTCGGCAAGAACCATGCGATTTACGCGGGGACGAAAGAAAGCGGCGCGGGGATGGAACGGACTGCATTCGGCAAATAGGAAAAAAGGGATCGCGGATAAACCCGTTGATCCGCGAACGGAACGGACGGCACCCGGCAAGTGGACGGGAAAAAGGACCGCATCCGGCGATTAGGACGGGGACAAAAGCTGCCTGAACCCATCAGGCGGTTTTTTACTTGTCCGGGAATCCGCCGTTCACGGCAACGGGCTTTTCGGAAGAGGAATAATCCCATGGAACGTTGAATTCTTTAAGAAGGGGGAGGCCTGCCGGCGGAGATTGTCGCCGGGCGGGAATCCGCCGCCCGTCCGCCCATTTAAGCCCCTTTCGGCGCGCAGCGGATTTCTTCTGTCCCTTCCCTCCCCTCAATAAAAACATGGTTGAAAAATTTTTTTGGAACGAAGGTGAAGACGAATGTCACTGATTTTTGCCCACCGCGGCGCAAGCGGGACTCATCCCGAAAACACGATGCTTTCCTTTTACGAGGCGGAAAGGGTAAAAGCGGACGGCATTGAACTCGACGTCCAATTGACGAAGGACGGCGAAGTGGTGATCATCCACGACGAAACCGTCGACCGGACGACCGACGGGAAAGGGAAGGTCAAGGATTTTACCCTGTCCGAAATCAAAAAGCTGAATGCCGCCCACCAATTCCAGAAGGGCCGGCTCAAGGCGGAGATCCCGACCCTGGAAGAATTTATGGAATGGTTTGTCAAAACCGATTTGGTCTGCAATATCGAGCTGAAGACCTATACGATTGAAAATAACGAATTGGAAAACAAAGTGCTCGATCTGATCAAAAAGTTCCGGGCGGAGGACCGGATCATCCTCTCCTCCTTTAACCATTACAGCATTTATTATTGCCGCTTGCGGGCACCGGAAATCGAAATCGCCCCGCTGTTCATGGAAGGCCTGTACCAGCCCTGGGCGTACGCGAAGGGCATCCGCGCCGAAGGGATCCACCCGTACCATAAGGCCTGTCCGACGCAGCTCGTCATCCAATCCCAGGAAAACGGGATCAAGGTTCGGCCCTTCACCGTGAACAAAGAAAAGGATTTGATCCGGTTCTTTCAGGCCGGGGCTGAGGCCGTCATCACCGACTATCCGGAAAGGGCGCGGCGGCTCAGGGAATCGTTGGGCCTTTGAGCGGAAAACCGCAAAGGGCCGCATTCTTTCATCTTTTTTTAAAACGCTTTTGCACCTTGTTCCGTTTTTTGTCGCGGTGAAAGATAAACCCGCCGACAAAAAAGATTCCGAAAACAAAGAAGAGCAGGCCGGCGATCGTCTGGGACGCCGTACCGGGAAAGGGCGGATTCACGATGCCGAACAGGGAGTCCCGCATCAGCTTTACGCCCCACGCGGCAAGAATGCCGGGCACGAGGAGAATGAGGAAGGCAACGGTTCTCATCATGGCGAATTTTCCTTTCCGATAAAAGGTGCTCAAAAAAAGCATAATGGAAAAGGGAAAATTGTCAAGGCAAGGGACTTCGATTACAATAGTGCTATGAAAAAATTTTCATAGGGCAAAGTTGGTGGTAGCTTGCAAAACGTGATGATCATCGGCGGCGGCCAAGGGGGGACGGCCATTTTCGACATCCTGAACCAGTCGGAAATGTTGCGGGTGAAAGCCGTCGCGGATATCCGTCCCGAGGCCCCGGCCCTTTTAAAGGCGAAGGAGCAGGGGATATTGACGGGGAAAGATTGGAAGACCCTGTTGACGGATGAGATCGACATCGTCATCGACGTGACCGGAGACGAGCAGGTCCATCGCGCCCTTTTGGCCGAAAAAAGGGGATTTACGATCATCCCGGGAAGCATCGCCTATGTCATCGTCAAGCTGATCCACGAGAAGGAAGCCTTGATCCGCCAATTGAAAAACCAGGCCCGAAAGAACGAACTGATCATTCAGTCCATCAACGACGGGATGATCATTATCGACGCGGAGGGAACGATCACCGCCTTCAACCGGGCGGCCGAGCGGATGACGGGGATCGGCGGGAAAGATGCCATCGGAAAACCGATCGATCAGGTGATCCCCTCCAGCGACCTGCCCCAGACCCTTGCGGCAAAAATTCCCGCGATCCATGAAAAATACACCTTCCCCAACGGCACGAAGGTGATCGCCTCGCGAATCCCCATCCTCGATGACGGCGGAAGGGTGCTCGGGGCCTTTGCCGTATTCAAGGACGTCACCGAGCTCGTCAGCCTGGCGGAGGAAGTGACCAATCTGAAAGAGGTCCGGACGCTTCTGGAGGCCATTATCCAGTCCAGCAACGACGCGATTTCGGTCGTCGATGAAAAGGGATTGGGCATCATGGTGAACCCGGCCTATACCCGCCTGACCGGACTGAAAGAAGAAGACGTGATCGGAAAGCCGGCGACCATCGACATCTCCGAAGGGGAAAGCATGCATATGAAGGTGTTAAAAACGAGGAAGCCGGTCCGCGGCGTGCGGATGAAAGTGGGCGTGCGCAAAAAAGATGTGGTCGTCAATGTGGCTCCGATCATCGTGGACGGCCAATTGAAAGGAAGCGTCGGCGTCATTCATGACATGTCGGAAATCCTCTCCCTGACGGCGGAACTGAATGCGGCGAAGGAAAGGATCCGTAAACTGGAGGCGAAATACACCTTCCAGGATATCGTCGGCCGGTCGGATGAGATCAGAATCGCCGTCGAGCAGGCGAAGATTGCCGCGAGGACGCCTGCCACCGTCCTTTTGCGGGGAGAATCGGGAACGGGCAAGGAACTGTTCGCCCACGCCATCCATAACGAGAGCGACCGGAAGTACAATAAATTCATCCGCGTGAATTGCGCCGCCTTGAGCGAATCCCTGCTGGAGAGCGAATTGTTCGGCTATGAGGAAGGAGCCTTCTCCGGGGCGAAACGGGGAGGAAAGAAGGGCCTGTTTGAAGAGGCGGACAACGGAAGCCTCTTTTTGGACGAAATCGGCGAGCTCTCCGCCAAGATGCAGGTAAAGCTGCTGCGGGTTTTGCAGGAGAAGGAAATCATCCGGGTCGGGGGCACGGAGCCGATCCCGGTCAACGTGCGAATTATCGCGGCAACGAACCGGAACCTGGAAAGGGAGATCGCCGCGGGAAAATTCCGGGAAGATTTGTATTACCGATTGAACCGGATCCCGATTCACATCGCCCCTTTGCGCCAGCGGAAGGAAGACATCCCCCCTTTGTGCGCGCACCTGATCCGGAAAATCAATCACGATTACGGCCGCAGCGTGGAAGGGATCTCTCCTTCGGCGCTGAAAAAACTGGAAAGCTACGATTGGCCGGGAAACGTCCGGGAGTTGGAAAACATCCTCGGGCGGGCGATCATCTTTATGGGCAAACATGAAAGGATCATCGAAGAGCATCATTTGCCGGATTTTTTGGAAAACCGGCCCACCCTGCAAAAGGAATCCTTTCCCGGGTTTCCTCCCGGGACGGGAAGAAGCCTTTCCGAGCTGCTCGACAGCTATGAAAGGGAAATTATCCGGAGCACCCTGGCCAAAAATAAGGGAAATAAGACAAAAACGGCGAAGGAGTTGGGATTGTCCATCCGAAATTTGTATTATAAGCTGGAAAAACATTCGATTCTGTAGAATTTGCATGCAATTTTTTTCCAACCTTGCAAGATCCTTCATGATTTTTAAAAGTATAAAATGTAAAGCGTTTACATTTTTCCCTTTGGCATGATAATTGCATCTAAATTCCTGGGTGGAAGTGGAAGATCGACGGAATGGGAGTGGAGGACATGGACATGGAAATCTTTAAATACATGGAAAAGTACGATTATGAGGAGCTGCATCTGTGCTACGATCAAGCGTCGGGTTTGAAGGCGGTCATCGCGATCCACGATACCACCCTGGGGCCGGCCCTCGGCGGGGCGAGGATGTGGACTTATGAGACCGAGGAGGCGGCGATTGAAGACGCCCTCCGCCTGGCGAGGGGAATGACGTATAAAAACGCGGCGGCCGGCTTGAATTTGGGCGGCGGGAAAACGGTCATCATCGGCGATCCGCGGACGGAGAAAAGCGAAGCCAAGTTCCGCGCCCTCGGCAGGTACATCCAGGGGTTGAACGGCCGTTACATCACCGCGGAAGACGTCGGGACGACGGTGGAAGACATGGATATCATTTATCAGGAGACGGATTATGTGACGGGCGTCTCTCCCGCTTTCGGTTCATCGGGAAATCCGTCGCCGGCAACCGCCTACGGGGTGTACAAAGGCATGAAGGCCTGCGCCAAAGAATATTTCGGAAACGAATCCCTCGCCGGGCGGACGATCGCCGTTCAGGGTGCGGGAAGCGTCGCCTTCCACCTTTGCCGGCACTTGCATGAAGAGGGGGCGAACCTCATCGTGACGGACATTGAGCCGGACAAGGTAAAACGGGCGGTGGAGGCATACGGCGCCAAAGCCGTCGACCCCGAAGACATCTACGAGACGGAATGCGACATTTTCGCCCCGTGCGCGCTGGGCGCGGTCATCAATGAGGAAACCATCCCGAAATTGAAGGCGAAGATCATTGCCGGTTCCGCCAACAACCAGCTGAAGGATGAGAAACACGGGGAAATCCTTCACGAAAGGGGCATCCTTTACGCCCCCGATTATGTGATCAACGCGGGAGGCGTGATCAACGTCGCCGACGAATTATACGGTTACAACCGGGAACGGGCGATGAAAAAAGTGGAACAGATTTATCACAACCTGCAAAAGGTTTTCGAAATCGCCAGGCGGGACCGGATCCCCACCTACTTGGCCGCCGACCGGATGGCGGAGGAACGGATTAAGGAAATCCGGCAGACGCGGAGTACGTTTTTGCCGAATGAAAAACACGCATTAAGCCGGCGAATGAGATAAGCGGGAGGGATTTCCCTCCCCCGGCTGATGGAGGTGCAAAATGGCAAAGGAATACGATCTGGTCATCATCGGCGGGGGCACCGGCGGCTATGTGGCGGCGATCCGGGCCTCCCAATTGGGCTTGAAAACGGCCGTCGTGGAGAAGGAGGCCCTGGGAGGCACCTGCCTGCACCGGGGCTGCATCCCGACCAAGGTTTTGTTGAAGAGCGCCGAGATCTATCAAACGGTGAAAAACAGCGAAAATTACGGGATTATAGGCGGTCCGGCCACGATAAATTTTTCGAAAATTCAGGAAAGAAAGTCATCGATTGTGGAAAAATTGCATCAGGGCGTCCAATATTTGCTGAAGAAAGGAAAAATTGACGTCTATTACGGGACCGGACGGCTTTTGGGCCCCTCCATATTTTCTCCGCTGGCGGGAGGTTCCGTTTCCGTGGAATTGAACGTGGGGAAAGAAAATGAGATCCTGCTTCCGAAAAACATCATCCTCGCCACGGGATCCCGGCCGAAAACCCTCCCGGGGCTGAACGTCGATGGGGTGACGGTCTTCACCTCGGATGATGCGCTGATGATGAAGGAACTTCCGGAATCGGTGATCATCGTCGGCGGCGGGGTGATCGGCATCGAATGGGCATCGATGCTCGCCGATTTCGGCGTGGGCGTTACGGTCATCGAATACGAAAAACGGATCCTGCCGTCCGAAGACGGCGAGATCGCGGCGGAGATGGAAAAGGCCTTGCGGAAAAAGGGGGTTGAAATCGCCACCGGGGCGAAGGTGCTGACGGAAACCGCCGCCGCAGGGGAAAAGGGGATTTCCGTGGAGGCGGAAACGGAAGGGGGAAGGAGGATATTCACGGCGGAGAAAATGCTCGTCTCCGTCGGAAGGGAAGCGAACACGGAAGGGATCGGCCTGGAAAATACGGATATTGAAACCGACCGGGGCTTCATTCGCGTCAATGAATATTATCAGACGAAGGAATCCCATATTTATGCCGTCGGCGACGTGATCGGCGGGTTGCAGCTGGCCCATGCGGCGGCAAGGGAAGGGACGATCGCCGTGGAACATATCGCGGGTTTGCGTCCGGATCCCCTCGCCTACGAAAATGTTCCGCGCTGCGTCTATTCCCGGCCGGAAGTCGCCTCCGTCGGTTTGTCGGAGGAGGAGGCGAGGGCGAAGGGATATTCGGTGAAGATCGGAAGATTTCCCTTCCAGGCGGTCGGAAAGGCGCTCATCAACGGCGACGGGGAAGGGTTCATCAAGATCATCGCCGATGAAAAAACCGATGATCTCTTGGGGATTCACATGATCGGCGCCCATGTGACCGATTTGATTGCCGAGGGGAGCCTCGCCAAGTTTTTGGATGCCGTCCCTTGGGAGATCGCCCAGGCCGTGCATCCCCATCCGACGCTGTCGGAGATCTTTTCGGAGGCGGCTCTCGCGGTCGACGGAAAGGCGATCCATATTTGATGAGGGAAGAAGGGGGAGATTTTATGGTCAATCGGCACGAAGCGCTCGGTTTGAGCGACGAGACGGTATTGGAAATGTACAGGACGATGCTTTTGGCGCGGAGATTGGATGAGCGGATGTGGCTGTTGAACCGTTCCGGGAAAATTCCTTTCGTCATCTCCTGCCAAGGGCAGGAAGCTGCCCAGGTGGGGGCGGCCTTCGCCTTGGACCGGACGAAGGATTATGTGCTGCCCTATTACCGGGATGTGGGGCTGGTACTGGCCTTCGGGATGACGGCGAGGGAACTGATGCTGGCGTCCTTTGCCAGGGCGGAAGATCCGAATTCCGGCGGGAGGCAAATGCCCGGCCATTTCGGGATGAAGAAAAACCGGATCGTCACCGGTTCCTCCCCGGTCACGACCCAGGTTCCCCATGCGGTCGGTTTTGCCTTGGCGGCGAAACTGGAGAAAAAGGATTTTGTCGCCTTGGTCACTTTCGGTGAAGGATCGTCCAACCAGGGGGATTTCCACGAAGGCGCCAATTTCGCCGGCGTCCACAAGCTGCCCGTCATCTTCCTTTGCGAAAACAACCAATATGCCATCTCCGTACCGCTGAAGAAACAACTGGCTTGTGAAAGGGTTTCCGACCGGGCCGCCGGCTACGGAATGCCCGGATTCACCGTGGACGGGAATGATCCCTTGGAGGTGTATGAGGCCGTCAAGGCGGCGGCCGACCGGGCGCGGAAGGGAGAAGGGCCCACCTTGATCGAGGCCGTCACCATCCGGCTGACGTCCCATTCCAGCGATGATGACGACCGGGCCTACCGGGATCCGGAGGAGGCGAAAAAAGCGCGGGAAAAGGACCCGATTCCCCGCTTCGCCCGGTACTTGAAGGAGACGAAGGTGCTGACCGAGGAAAAGGACAAAAAAATCCAGGAAGAAATCATGGGGATCGTCGATGACGCCACCGAATACGCGGAAAAGGCGCCCTACGCCAATCCGGAAGACGCGTTGAAATACGTCTATGCCGAATGAAGGGGAGGAGAGAACGATGCCGGTCATATCGTATATCGAAGCCGTGAATCAGGCCCTGCGCGAAGAAATGGAGCGGGACCCCCGGGTCTTCGTCCTGGGGGAGGATGTGGGCAAAAAAGGCGGGGTGTTCAAAGCGACCCAGGGACTCTATGAACAATTCGGCGAAGACAGGGTGATCGACACCCCGCTGACCGAATCCGCCATCGTCGGGGTGGCCATCGGGGCCGCCATGTACGGGCTGCGCCCGGTGGGGGAAATCCAGTTTGCCGACTTCATCATGCCCGCCGTCAACCAAATCATTTCCGAAGCGGCGCGGATCCGCTACCGTTCCAACAACGACTGGAATTGCCCGCTGGTCATCCGCGCCCCTTATGGGGGAGGCGTCCACGGCGGCCTCTACCATTCCCAGTCGGTGGAAGCCGTCTTCGCCAACCAGCCGGGCCTGAAGATCGTCATGCCTTCCACCCCCTATGACGTGAAAGGGCTGCTGAAAGCCGCCATCCGCGATGAAGATCCGGTCCTGTTTTTCGAACATAAGCGGGCTTACCGGCTGATCAAAGAGGAAGTGCCCGAGGGGGACTACGTCCTTCCGATCGGAAAGGCGGATGTGAAGCGGGAAGGGGAAGACATCACCGTCATCACCTACGGCCTCTGCGTCCACTTTGCCCTCGAGGCCGCCGAACGTTTGGAAAAGGAAGGCATTTCCGTCCATATTTTGGATTTGCGCACCGTGTATCCTTTGGACAAGGAAGCGGTCATCGAGGCCGCGGCGAAAACGGGCAAGGTGCTCCTTGTCACCGAAGACAACAAGGAGGGAAGCGTGATGAGCGAAGTGGCGGCGGTCATCGCCGAGCACTGCCTCTTCGACCTGGATGCGCCCGTCATGCGCCTTTCCGGTCCGGATGTGCCGGCGATGCCCTTTGCGCCGCCGATGGAAAAATTCTTCCTCGTCAATCCGGATAAGATCGAAAAAGCCATGCGGGAACTGGCGGAATTTTAGGAAGGGGGGAGGAAAGGATGGCGCTGGAAAAAATGTTGATGCCCCAGCTCGGCGAAAGCGTGACGGAAGGGACGATCAGCAAATGGCTCGTCGCTCCCGGGGATTCCGTGAAAAAATACGAGCCGCTCGCGGAAGTGATGACGGATAAGGTAACCGCGGAAATCCCTTCCGCTTTTTCCGGGACGGTCCGGGAAATCGTCGCCCGGGAGGGCGAAACCCTTCCCGTCGGCGCTCCGATCTGCCTGATCGAAACGGAAGGGGAGGGAGCGGCGCCGCCGTCGGACACGGATAAGCCCGACGCCCAAAAGGGAAACGGGGAGGAAATCCGCGCCGGAAAGGACGGGGGCGAAAAACGGCGTTATTCGCCGGCTGTCTTGAAACTTTCCCAGGAATACGGCATCGATTTGTCCGAGGTGAAGGGAACGGGAAGGGGCGGACGGATCACGAGAAAGGATCTTTTGCGGCTGATCGAATCGAGGAAGGATCAACCAGCGGCGCCCGTTTTGGCGGACGGCGGGGACGGCAAGGCTCCGGAAAGAACCGCTGCGGTCCTCGGGGAACGCGGGGTCCGGGAAGAAACCCCGGCTTGGGAGGCGGGGTCTGCCGGCGATCTGGAAATCCCCGTCAGCGGCATCCGGCGGGCGATCGCCCAGAACATGTCGAGAAGCAAACGGGAAATTCCCCATGCCTGGACGATGGTGGAAGTGGACGTGACGAACCTGGTGACGCTGCGGGATTCCATCAAGGAGGAATTCGAGCGGAAGGAAGGGTTCAAGTTGACCTATTTCCCCTTTTTTGTCAAGGCGGTCGCCCAGGCTTTGAAGGAATTTCCCCAATTGAACGCGGTTTGGGCCGGCGACCGGATCATCCGGAAGAGGCACATCCATATCTCCGTCGCCGTGGCTACGGAGGACGCCCTGTACGTCCCGGTCATCAAACACGCCGACGAAAAAACGGTCAAAGGGATCGCCCGGGAGATTCATGAATTGGCAAGGAAAGCCAGAAATGGTACATTAAAATTGGAAGATGTGGAAGGCGGGACCTTCACCGTCAACAACACCGGATCTTTCGGTTCCGTCCAATCCATGGGGATCATCAACTACCCGCAGGCGGCGATCCTGCAGGTGGAAACGATCGTCAAGCGGCCGGTGATCAGGGATGGAATGATCGCCATCCGGGATATGGTCAATCTTTGCCTGTCCCTCGATCATCGGGTGCTGGACGGCCTGATTTGCGGAAGATTTTTAATGCGGCTGAAGGAAATCCTGGAAAACATCTCGAAGGAAAACACATCCGTCTATTAAATCAAAAAGAGAAGCCGTTGCCGGTATTTGCAACGGCTTTTCCTGCAAAAAACGGGGGATGGGAAATGGAGAAAAAAAGCGAATGGAAGCTGTCGGCGGCCCGTTCCGCTTCCTTTCCGGAGCCCGCCATCCGGGAATGGCTCGAAAGGGCGGAAAAATCTTGGAAGGGCGAGGAACCTTTCCGGCCGGAAAGGACGGACGGGGACGGGATCCGGGTAAAAATGCTGTACACGAAGGAGGATCTTCCTTACGGGAAGGTCCCCCCGGAAATCAGGGGGACCGCCTGGAAGAGGCAGGGGCCCGCAAACCGTTGGCGATCGGCCCAGCCGGCCGCGGGGGGCACCGCCCGGGAACTTTCCGAAAACATCGGAAAGTCCCTGGATAGGGGGCAGGACACGGTCTGTTTTTCCTTGCCCGAAACCCTCCGCCTGGAGGATTTGGACCTGCTTTTTCCCCCGGGGCTCTTGGACGAATACCCCATCGCCGTACGGGACGACGTGAAAACGGTTCCCTTTTTGTGGATGATGCAGGCATGGGCGGAAAGAAAGGGGAAAAATCCGCCCCGCATCCGCGGTTTTGTCGGCTTTGACCCGCTTGTGTTGCCCTTGCAATCCCGGGAGTTTCTTCCCCGGTTTTTCCCCGTCTATGAAGGATGGCTGGAGGCGGTGGTCGCTTCCGGGGAAAAATTCCCGGAGCTGCGGACGGTTTTCGTCGACGGCACGGTGTACGAACGGGGCGCCCTTTCCATACCCGAACAGCTGGCGTTCGCCTTCGCCGCTTTCGTTTTTCACGCGGAAAATCTGCGGAAAAAGGGGATCCCCCCTTCGGACATTTTTTCCAAAACCGTCCTGGCCTTTTCCGTCGGTTCTTCCTTTTTTCCGGAAATCGCCAAATTAAGGGCGGCAAAATATTTGTGGAAGTTGCTCGCAAAGGCCTATCAGATCGGCGGGGACGTCCCGAAAATCACGATCTATGCGGAAACCTCGCCCGTCAATAAGACGGCGGCGGATCCTTTCGTCAACATGCTCCGGTCGGCAAACGAAGCCTTTGCCGCCGTCGTCGGACAGGTCGATTTCCTGCACGTCCTTCCCTACGACCGGGTTCTCGCCGAAAAGACCGGCCTGGGGGAAAGGATCGCCCTCAACACCCACCATATCTTGCGGGAGGAAACCCGCATGCATGCGGTGGCCGATGCCGCCGGCGGCTCCTATTACATCGAGTCGCTGACAAAGCAGATCATCGAAAGGGCGTGGCAGCTCTTTCTGGAAATCGACGGGAAGGGGGGCATCCTCTCCCTTTTGGAGAAGGGCGAATGGTTTGAAACGGTGCGGAACCGGAAAGAAGAGCGGATCCGGTCGGTCCATACGGGGGAAACGAAATTGATCGGCACGAATGTTTACCGGGACCCGAAGGAAAAAATCCCTTCGGCCGGAGAAGGGAAGGGGGAAGGCGCGGAAGTGCTTCTTCTGGCCCCCCGCCCGCCGGAAGAAATCCTTTCCCTCGTCCAAGGCGGGGCAACGATCGGCGATTTTCTGGAGAAGGCACAGATCCCGGACGGCCTGTTGAACGAAAGGCTGAGCGGCCGGCTGGAAAGCCTTCTTGCGGAAAGCCGGACTTTCATTAAGAAAGCGGGAAAATTGGCCGTCGGCCTGATCGGCTTCGGCGATCCGAAGGAGCACCGCCGGGAGATGGATTTTGCCCTCTCCTTTTTCGCCGTCGGCGGTTTCGCCTGTGTGGAGTGCGGCCCCGTCCGCGAAGCCGGGGAGGCGCTCGGTTTTATCGAGCGGACTTCCCTTCCCGTCTATTGCCTGTGCGGGTTCCGAAAGGTGGAGTTGCTCCTTGATACGGTCCGGAAAATTAAAGAAAAAGGCATCCCCGCCGCCCTCTTTTCCACGGGCGGGGACGGCAAACTGGCCGAAGCCGGGGTCACGGTCATCGGCGAGAAAAGCGACCGTTACCGGATCTTGAAAGGATTGCTGGAAAAAATCATGGAGATGAACGGAAATGAAGCCTGATTTTAAAAAGATCGTTTTGTTTGGCGAGGAGCAAAGGGAAGCGGCGCGTCCCGGAGGGCAATCCGCGGAAACGCTGGAAACTTACGAAAACATCCCGTTGAAAGCCTTGTATACGGAGGAAGACATCCGGGACTGCGGCCATTTGGACGGCCTCCCCGGTTTTCCCCCTTACACCCGCGGGCCCTATTACACGATGTATGCGGCAAAACCGTGGACGATCCGCCAATATGCCGGCTTTTCCACGGCCGAAGAGAGCAACGCCTTTTACAAACGGAATTTGCAGATGGGCCAAAAAGGATTGTCCGTCGCCTTTGACCTGCCGACCCACCGCGGTTATGATTCCGACCATCCGCGGGCCTTGGGGGATGTGGGCAAAGCCGGCGTCGCCGTCGATTCCGTCCTGGACATGAAGATCCTGTTCGACGGCATCCCCCTGGACCAAATCTCCGTATCGATGACGATGAACGGGGCGGTTTTGCCGATCATGGCCTTCTACATCTTGGCCGCGGAAGAACAGGGCGTCCCGCCCCACAAACTTTCCGGAACGATCCAGAACGATATTCTGAAAGAATACATGGTGCGGAACACCTACATTTACCCTCCGGACATGTCGATGCGGATCATCGCCGACATCTTCGCCTATACGGCGAAACATATGCCGAAATTTAACAGCATCAGCATTTCCGGCTACCATATGCAGGAGGCGGGGGCGCCGGCGGATCTGGAACTGGCTTACACCCTGGCGGACGGTTTGGAATACGTCCGCATCGGGCTGAAGGCGGGCATCGGCATCGATTCCTTCGCCCCGAGACTCTCCTTTTTCTGGGGCATCGGCATGAATTATTTTATGGAAGTGGCGAAGCTGCGGGCGGCCCGGTACCTTTGGGCGAAACTGATGGCGCCCTTTTCGCCGGAAAACCCGAAATCTTTGGCCCTGCGGGCCCACTCGCAAACCTCCGGCTGGAGCCTGTCGGAGCAGGATCCGTTCAACAACGTCATAAGGACCTTGATCGAAGCCCATGCCGCCGTCATGGGGCACACCCAGTCGCTCCATACGAACGCCCTGGATGAAGCGATCGCTCTCCCCACCGATTTTTCGGCGAGGATCGCCCGGAATACCCAGCTGTATTTGCAGGAGGAGACCGGGCTGACCGCGGTGATCGATCCCTGGGGCGGTTCCTACTACGTGGAAGCCCTCACGAAGCAGCTGATCGACCGGGCGTGGGCGCACATCCGGGAGATCGAAGAAGCGGGCGGGATGACGAAGGCGATCGAAGCGGGGATCCCGCAGCGGAAGATCGAGGAAGCGGCGGCGATTCGCCAGGCGCGGATCGATTCCGGAAAGGAAAAAATCGTGGGCGTCAACTGTTTCCGCAGCGATGAAGTCGTCCCCCTTGAAATCTTGGACATCGACAATACGAAAGTCCGGGAACGGCAAATCGAAAGGCTGCGGCAGCTGAAACAAAACCGGGACGAACAAGGGGTCCGGGAGATTCTGGAGAGGATCTCCCGGGCCGCAAAGAGCGGGGAGGAAAATTTGCTGGAACTGGCCGTTGAAGCGGCGAGAAGGCGGGCCACATTGGGCGAGATCAGCGGCGCGGTGGAGCGGGCGGCCGGCAGGCACCGGGCGGAGGTCCGCTCCATCACCGGGGTTTACAAAAAACATTTCGGCGATGGGGACGGAGGGTTGGAAGAAGTGAAACATTTGGCGGATGAATTCCATCAGCTGGAAGGCCGGCGGCCGCGCATCCTGCTGGCGAAAATGGGCCAGGACGGACATGACCGGGGGGTGAAGGTGCTCGCCGCCGCCTTCAGCGACATGGGATTCGACGTGGATCTCGGCCCCCTCTTTTCCCTGCCGGAGGAAGTCGCCCGACAGGCCGTGGAAAACGACGTCCATGCGGTCGGCGTGAATTCCCTCGCCGGCGGCCACAAAACCTTCGTCCCCTTGCTTGCGGAAGAATTGAAGAAACGTTCCCGGGACGATATTCTCATCGTCGTCGGGGGCGTAATCCCGGCCAAGGATTATGAATTTTTGCTCCAAAACGGGGCGGCGGCCGTTTTCGGTCCGGGAACCAACATCCCCCTCGCCGCCAAACAGGTTTTGGAGGAAATCTTCCGCAGGCTCGGGTACGAGAAGGCGTGACCGCGATGGCTTACCGCTACCGTAAAACGAAGCCGGATCCGCCGGTATCCGTCGAACGATTGGCAAGGGGGATCGCAAGCGGCGACCGCGCCGCTTTGGCGAGGGCGATCACCCTGGCGGAAAGCGACCGCCCCGATCATTTCCGGTTGGCCCAGGAGCTTTTGCAACGGGTCGGGGACCGGACGGGAAACACCCTCCGGATCGGCATCACCGGCGTTCCCGGGGCGGGGAAAAGCACCTTTATCGAAACCTTCGGGATGAAGCTGTGTGCCCTCGGGAAAAAGGTCGCCGTCCTCGCCGTCGATCCTTCGTCCGCCCTGTCGAAGGGGAGCATCATGGGGGATAAAACCCGCATGGCGAATTTGGCGAAACATCCGAACGCCTTCATCCGTCCTTCCGCCACCGGCGGCCATCTGGGCGGCGTGCACCGGAAAACCCGGGAGAGCATCCTGTTGTGCGAGGCGGCGGGCTACGACGTCGTCCTCGTCGAAACGGTCGGCGTCGGCCAAAACGAGACGGCGGTCCGGACGATGGTCGACTGTTTTTTGCTTTTGGCTATCACCGGCGCCGGGGATGAACTCCAAGGGATGAAAAAGGGGCTGATGGAGCTGGTGGATATCGTCCTCGTCCACAAGGCCGACGGGGATAATAAAGAGAAGGCGCTGGAAACCAAAAAGGAGCTCGATCGGATCTTCCGTTTCCTGAAACCGGCCACGGAAGGCTGGCAAGTGCGGGTCCTGCCCTGTTCCTCTTTGACGGGGGAAGGGATCGGCGATGTGATCGACCTCGTTTTCCGGTTTGAAAGGGAAACGAAAAAATCGGGAATATTCGCGGAACGGCGGCGGAAGCAGACGAAAGACTGGCTTTATTCCGCCATCGCCGATCAGCTGCAGAACGCCTTTTTCCGCGATGGGCGGATCAGGGAAGTTTTGCCGGAAACGGAAAGGGACGTGATGTCGGGAAAACTTCCGGTGTCGGCTGCCGCGGAAAAACTGCTGGCCATTTTCCTCGAAAGCCGCCTGTAGGCCGGCGGGCGGCCGCTGCACCTTTTTCCTTCGCTTCACGATGAAGGGGAGGAGACGGGGATTGGGACGGCCCGTTTCCCTTTATGATAAAGAGCTTACAATGCGCGTGTTTTTTTGTCTCGGACGGGGGCGCTGCCCTGTTATCGCGCACGAGCCGGCGAAGAATCGTTTTCGAGCCCTTTTGCGGCCGGCGGAAAACGGGGATCGGGATGCGCTTTTCCGAACCGGGTGATTTTCCTCGGAAAGGCGAGGGGGAGAGCCGGAGCTGCGAGCGGCGAAGCCCATCTCCATTTGTTTGGGCGCATGCCCCGCTTCCGTCTTCCCGGATTTCCGGTCCCGATCTTCCGGGAAAAAGGCAGAAAGGGAAGGTTTTGGAGACGGTGCCCCATCTCCTGAAATCCGGGCAAAAAAATGACAGCGCGTTTTTCCGCGCCGTCCATCATCATTAGGGAGTTAGGGGTATGGATCATGTTGTCCCCAGTATTCCCCTTTTCCCCTGTTTTCAAACCCTTTTTGTTGAAAAAATTCTTTTTTTCCTGTTATGATGTTGACAAGGACAGGAGGAGAGGAACAATGACCATGGATTTTCAGCTGTTTATGGAAGATTACGTGCAAAGGGCGAGGGACGAGATCGTGGCGGCCGGTTTCCGGGAGCTGAGGACGCCCGAAGAAGTGGATGAGGCCTTGAACAGGAAGGGCACGACGCTGGTGATGGTGAATTCGGTGTGCGGATGCGCCGGCGGCATCGCCCGGCCCGCCGTCAAGTACGCCTTGGACTACGACAAACGGCCCGACCACCTCGTGACCGTTTTCGCCGGCCAGGACCGGGAGGCGACGGAAAGGGCCCGGGAGTATTTCGTCGGCTACCCGCCTTCATCTCCGTCCTTTGCCCTTCTGAAAGACGGAAAGATTTGCGCGATGGTGGAACGCCACGAAATTGAAGGTCATGAAGTGGTTTCCGTCGTGCGGCGTTTGCAGGAACTGTTCGACCAATATTGCGATGAAGTGTAGTCCGTAAAAGGGACGCAAAAACATAAACCACCTGCTTTTACACATAATAAAAATAAAAGGCAGGTGGTGTTTTTTTATGAAGTCCGCTTTTTTAACCCTTTTTTTTACCCTGTCCCCGTTATGGCCCCTCGGGCCGAATCCGTTGCCCGGCGATCCTTTGGTCATCGTCAATTTGAACACGAACCGGGTCGCCTTCATCCACGGAGGGGAAGTGCAGGAGATCTATTTGGCGGCGACGGGGAAATGGGGGCAGGAAACCCCGGAAGGGCTTTTCACCGTCACGGTGAAGGTGATCAATCCCTACTACCGGAAATTGAATATCCCCGGCGGGGCCAAAACCAATCCGCTGGGGTCCCGCTGGATCGGCTTTGACGCCTATGAGACCGACGGAAGAAAATACGGGATTCACGGAACGAACCGGCCGGAACTGATCGGCGGTTATGTATCCCAAGGCTGCATTCGCCTGGCCAACGAAGATATTGAAAGATTGTATGAAAAGGTCCCATTGGGCACAAAAATATTCATCACCCGTTCGGACAAAACCTTCCGGGCGCTGGGTGCGGAACTGGGGGCCATTCCCCGGAACGGGAATGCCGGCGGGGCCGGTTCCCGTTAAAAGCTCCGAAAAGGATAAGTGCAAACGAGGATTTTCCTTTTCTTTGCATCGCCTTCGTCCGGCAAAGGGCCGGTAACGCAAGCCGGCGTTTCCCCATTCACGAAAAATCCCCGCCTTTTGCGGGGTGGGGAAATTTTCCCTAAAAGGAAGGGATTCGGCTTCAAAAAAAGATGGTTAAACCGGCCAAAAAGGTGGATGCCAACATGGCAAACAGCATCAAGTAAACCACGAGTTTTTGAATTTTCCGGCTGCGCATTCTTTTCCCTCCGCCCACTGGTTTCTGATCATCATTTTACTTCCCTTTTCCGGATGGGACAAGTTTTTTTGTCGGGTCCCCCTCCCGTTCCGCTTTCGTGTCCGCAAGGGGCGCCCCGCCATCGGATCGCGCATCGGTGATCCATGGCGGAGGGCGCTTTTTTGCCTTTCCGCATGCCTCCGGATCAGCGTGAAAAAATAATAATTCTTCGGGAGGATCGGTATCAATATCTTCATCAGAACTTTTTTTTGCAAAGTTCCGGAGGGATTGCCGGCAATACTCGCTGGTTTAAAACATCCCCCTTTCTTCGCGATTGGGGATGTATTCTTCAATGTGCAGGGGCTTAGGGTGCGTTTCATTGCCGCAGGGTTTCCGGCAATATCGGTTGGATTGTCTTGACCGAGGTTTTTGCTCAATATGGGGAAGGAATCTCCTGCATTCATGAATGACCAGACCGGAATCTTCCACACGCAGGTTTTCATCGGGGACGGATGGTTCGACCTCCAAGAAAAGATGTTTAACATTTTTCTAAAACGTACAGTAAAAGTTTCGTTTGTCCAATATCTTGGGTAAAACGTTTAACATTCGTTTCGGCAGTTACTAAGGATTGTCCAACATCCCAATCGGATTGTTCGAAATCTTAAAAATATCGTCCAACACCGCATGAGATTGTCCGCCATTTTCACCGGTTGGTTCATCATTTTAAAATTTTTGTTCAACATGGAAATAAATATGTTCGACATGAACGAAAAAATAACCGTTATCCTGGGAAAAATGCTCATCACCGCCGGAAAAATGTCCGTCATCGCTGCCGTTGTTCAACATCCGAGGCATTTTTTTAAAATCATAGCCCTAATTGCGGACACTGGACCGCATGTTCAATCACTGCGGAATCCGAACGGGCTTCCCGGCGAAAGGATCGGCGTTCAGCCCTCCGGAGCGAATTCCCCGGACCGTTTCGGTTTTCCGGCATACGGGAACGGCGGATTCCCCTTCTTTCGGAAAATGACGGATGAAAAACAGCCGGAATTATTATATGATTAAAATATATTTCCAATGTGAAAACAGGGGAAATTTTCTGAACAAACATCCGAACAGGGAGGTGCCCGAGAAGTGAAGGGTGTGGATCATATCGGCATCGCCGTCCGCTCGCTGGAAGAGGCCTTGCCCTTTTATACCGGGGTCTTGCCGTTCAAGCTCGTCAAAATGGAAACGGTGGAATCGGAACAGGTGCGGGTCGCCTTTCTGGACGCCGGGAATTGTAAAATTGAACTTTTGGAGCCGGCCGGCGAGGATGGCCCGGTGGCGAAATTCCTGGAGAAACGGGGGGAAGGGATCCATCACGTCGCTTTTGAAACCGATTCCATCCATCAGACGATTCAACAACTGGCAGAACGGGGGGCGCGGATGGTCAGCGCAGAACCAAAGGAGGGGGCATCGGGTGCCCTGGTCGCTTTCATCCATCCGAAATCGGCCGGCGGCGTTCTTTACGAAGTTTGCCAAAAAAGGAAAAAATAACGGAACTTGGGGAGAGGAGCGCGGTGAAAACAAAGGAAACGGACATTTTTGAAAAGATTCACGAACTTTACGACAAAAGGCGGGAAATCGAGCTGGGCGGAGGAGAAGAGAAGATCGACCGGCAGCACGAAAAGGGCAAGCTGACCGCCCGGGAAAGGATCGATCATTTGGTTGATAAGGATTCCTTTGTGGAAATCGGCCCTTTTATCGAACACCGTTCCCATGATTTCGGAATGGACAGAATGAAAGGGCCGGGCGACGGCGTCGTGACCGGATTCGCAACGATTGACGGCCGTCCCGTCTATTTGTTTTCCCAGGATTTTACCGTTTTCGGCGGCGCCCTGGGGGAAATGCACGCGAAGAAGATCGCCAACGTGATGGATCTGGCCGCGAAAACGGGTGTCCCGATCATCGGCATGAACGATTCCGGCGGGGCCCGGATCCAGGAGGGGGTCATCTCCTTGGACGGGTACGGGCATGTTTTTTATCGGAACTCGATCTATTCCGGCGTCGTCCCGCAAATTTCGCTCATTTTGGGCCCGTGCGCCGGCGGGGCGGTCTATTCCCCGGCCATTACCGACTTCGTCATCATGGTGGAGAAAACGAGCCAAATGTTCATCACCGGCCCGAAGGTCATCGAATCGGTGACCGGCGAAAAGATTTCTTCGGAAGATTTGGGCGGGGCGAAGGTGCACGCCTCCGTCAGCGGCAACGCCCATCTGCGGGCGGCGACGGAAGAGGAGGCCTTCTTTCTCGTCCGCAGGCTGTTAAGCTATCTCCCTTCCAACTACAAAAAAAAACCGCCTGCGGGAAAAGGAGGGGAGGAGAATGATTACCGTCCGGATTTGACGGATATCGTCCCGATGGATCCGACCCGCCCCTACGACGTGCGGGAGGTCGTCCGGGAAGTGGTCGACCGCGAATCCTTTTTTGAAATCCATCCCGATTTTGCCAAAAATATCGTCGTCGGTTTCGCCCGGATCAAAGGGGAAGTGGTCGGCTTGGTCTGCAACCAGCCGAAATGGATGGCGGGGGGATTGGATATCGATTCCTCGGACAAGGCGGCCCGCTTCATCCGTTTTTGCGACGCCTTCAATATTCCGCTCATCACTTTTGAAGATGTGACCGGATTTTTCCCGGGGGTGAAGCAGGAACACGGCGGGATCATCCGCCACGGGGCGAAGATCTTGTATGCCTATTCCGAAGCCACCGTCCCGAAAATTACGGTCATCCTGCGCAAGGCGTACGGCGGGGCCTATGTGGCGCTGAATTCCAAGGCGATCGGCGCCGATTTGGTGTATGCCTGGCCCAATGCGGAAATCGCCGTCATGGGCCCCCACGGGGCGGCCAACATCATTTTTGCCAAGGAGATCCAGGCGAGCCCCGATCCCGAGCGCGTCCGGCAGCAAAAAATCGCCGAATACCGGGAAAAATTCGCCAATCCCTACGTGGCGGCGAAAATGGGAATGGTGGATGATATCATCGACCCGCGGGAAACGAGAATCAAGCTCATCCAGGCCCTCCGTATGCTGAAAAACAAGGAGGAGACCCGCCCGGCGAAAAAACATGGCAATATTCCCCTGTAACGGAAAGGAGGCTGTCCCCGAAGGACCGGAAAAAGGTTCCTCGGAGGACGGCCTCCGGCATTCATTCGTCCTTTTGGGGGTATATTTGCTTTCTCAAAGACTCCGTTTCTTCCGGACGCCTTAACCGGGCGCGAACGAAGGAACGATCGTTGCCGACATGGACCCGGAAGTTTCTTTCCGGACGCCACAGCCGGGCGTCCGTTTCGCAAAAGGACCGGTTCCCTGTCCCCGGCCGGGAAAAGCTTTCCCGGCCCATTTCCGCGGCGGGCCCGGAAAGGGGATTACGGAAAGCCGTCGCGGAATCCGGCCTCATCCGTTGCCATGAAGGGAACGGGGATCGGAACACGCCGTTTCCCGGAAGGAGCGAAACAAAAAATATACGGGCGGGAAGAGTTGCCCTTTGTGCCGGGCGGGGCGGCGGACCGGAAGGCGCCCCGCCGGGGAGGTGGTGCGGGCCGCCCTCCTTTTTCGCCCCGTTCGCGTCTTCATCGTCAAAACACGGACAAGTTCCCGGGGTTAATTCCGTTGAACATCTCCGTCCGGTAGCGGTATACTAGGGATATGAGAGAGGAGAGGATAAACCCCATGATTCAGCAGGAAAGGCTCATCGAAGAATTCACGGAACTCGTCGGGGTGGATTCGGAAACGAAGGAAGAGAGAAACATCGCCGACCTGTTGCTGAAAAAATTGACCGGGCTGGGGCTGGAGGCCTACGAAGACGATTCCGCATCGGCGACCGGCCACGGCGCGGGAAACCTGATCGCCATCATGAAGGGCAACAAAAAAGAGGCCGATCCCATCTATTTTACCTGCCATATGGATACCGTCACCCCGGGGAAGGGGATTCGGGTGCAAAGGAAGGACGGCTATCTTTCGAGCGACGGGACGACCATTTTGGGTGCGGATGATAAAGCCGGTTTGGCGGCCTTATTGGAAGCCCTGCGGGTGGTGAAGGAAAACCGCCTGCCCCACGGGGATATCCAGATCATCATCACGGCGGGCGAAGAGTCCGGCCTGGTGGGGGCCAAGGCTCTGGATCCGGCAAAAATCCGCGCCAAGTACGGCTTTGCCCTCGACAGCGAAGGAAAGGTCGGGACGATCGTCGTTGCCGCCCCATCCCAGGCGAAAATAAGGACGATCATTTACGGAAAAAGCGCCCATGCGGGGGTCGCGCCGGAAAAGGGCATATCGGCGATCCAAATCGCCGCGAAGGCGATCGCCAAAATGCCCCTCGGGCGGATCGACGAAGAGACGACCGCCAACATCGGCCGCTTTGAAGGGGGAAGGGCGACCAACATCGTTTGCGACCGGGTCGACATTTGGGCGGAAGCCAGGTCGTTGAACAAAGAAAAGCTGGAAAAACAGCTGAAAACGATGAAGGAGATCTTCGAAAAAACCGCCGAAGAAATGGGCGGAAGGGCGGAAGTCCGAACGGAGATTTCCTACCCCGCCTTCGCCTTTTGCGAAGAGGATCCGGTCGTCCAAATCGCGAAGGAAGCCGCGGAAAAGGTCGGACGCGAGGCCGTCCTCGCCAAGATCGGCGGAGGAAGCGACGCGAACATCTTCGCCGGCTTCGGCATACCGACCGTCGTCCTGGGGGTCGGCTATGAAGAAATACATACCACCCATGAACGGATCCCGGTCGGGGAATTGGTGAAACTGTCGGAAATGGTGCTGGCCATTATCGAAACGGCAGCGAACCGGAAGTAAAGGAGGGGAATCGATGGGGACAGCCAATATCGTCGTGTTTAAAGTCGGCGGCGAAGAATACGGCATCGATGTGAAAGACGTGGTTTCCATCGAAAAAATGGCTGAAATCACGCCGATCCCGAACCTTCCCGGCTACGTCCGGGGAGTCACGAGAATCAGGGAGGAAGTCATCCCGGTATTCGACCTGTCAACCGTTTTCCATGAGGAAAAAACGGCGGCGGACGGGCTGGCCCGCCTGATTTTGCTCCGGATCGGCCCGTACCCTTGCGCCCTGTTGGTGAAGGAAGCGAAGGAGCTCTTGGAAATCGAGACTTCGCAAATCAGCCGGATCGATCTCATCGCCTGCCGAAGCACCCCCTACTTTTCCGGAATCGTCCATATTCAGGACCGGATCATTACGATGATCGACGCGGCAAAGCTGATCGGCGCGTTGGGAGGAATGGAAAATATCCAGGCGTCCATTGACGAAGCGGGCGTCAAGGCATGAGGCCGGGCGGGTTTTTCCGCCGCGAAATCTTTTGTGAACGGATGGATGGCCAATGGGCAAAAGGAAATCCCGGATCCTCCTGCATGTGGATATGAATTGTTTTTACGCCTCCGTCGAGATGGCCTACGACCCGTCGCTGAAGGGGAAACCCGTGGCCATTGCCGGAAGCGAGGAAGACCGGCGGGGCATCGTCGTCACCTGCAGCTATGAGGCGAGAAAATTCGGGGTGAAAACGACGATGACGGTGAGGGAAGCGAAAAGGCTTTGCCCCCAGCTGATCATCCTCCCCCCGAATTTTGAACGCTACAAAAAGGCGTCGCAGGCCGCCTTTGCCATTTTGCGGGAATACACCGATCTGGTGGAGCCGGTTTCCATCGATGAAGGGTATTTGGACATCACCCACCGGATCAAGTTCGAGCATCCGCTGGAGACGGCGAAAAGCATCCAGAACCGGCTTTTGGACGAGCTGGATCTGCCCTGCAGCATCGGCATCGCCCCGAATAAATTTTTGGCGAAGACCGCCTCCGACATGAAAAAACCCCTCGGGATCACGATCCTGCGGAAAAGGGATGTCCCGCGCCTTCTCTGGCCGCTGGACATCCATGAGATGCACGGGATCGGGGAAAGGACGGCGGAGAAATTAAAGCAGATCCACATCCACACCATCGGCGACCTGGCGAAGGCCAACGACGTCCAATTGCGGATGCTGCTCGGCATCAACGGCCTCCGGCTCAAGGAGCGGGCGAACGGCAATGACGACCGTCCCGTCGATCCGGAATCGGTTTATGAATTCAAAAGCGTGGGCAACTCCACCACCTTGCCGGCGGACTCCTCCGACGAAGGGGAGCTGCTTTTGGTTCTCGATTCCCTGGCGGAGACGGTTTCCCGGCGGCTGGCCAACAAAAGGGTTTTCGCCGGCCGGATCCAGGTCATGATCCGTTACCACGACCGGAAGACGGTGACAAGAAGCGAAAAGACGGAAAACCCGGTGCGGGGGAGAGGGGAAATTTTTTCCTATGCCCGGAAAATTTTTTTGAAACATTGGACGGGATCCCCCATCCGGCTCCTCGGCATCACCGCCGACGAATTGCTGGAAGAAGGGCAGGCCTTCAAACAGCTGGACCTTTTCACCTACGAGAAGGAGGAGAAAAGCGGGCAGCTGGCGAAGGCGATCGAAAAATTGAAGGAAAAGTACGGGAAAAATATTATTGTAAAAGGAATGACGGATTATAATAAAGAAGGGTTGTTGACATCCAGCTTTTCCAAAGATTTTTTGGATGAAAGCGGCATAAGGAAATAGGAAGGGAAGGAAAGGAAGGCAAAGATGGCAAAACAACAAGTCGGAGTCATCGGATTGGCAGTGATGGGAAAAAATCTGGCTTTCAACATCGAAAGCAAGGGATATTCGGTGGCCGTATACAACCGCAGCCGGCAAAAAACCGACGAGATGATGGAGGAAGCGTCGGGAAAAAACATCGTGCCCGCATACTCGCTGAAAGAGTTTGCGGAAATGCTGGAAAAGCCGCGGAAGATCATTTTGATGGTAAAGGCCGGCGAAGCCACCGACGCGACCATCGAACAATTGAAACCTTATTTGGAAAAAGGGGATATCATCATCGACGGAGGAAACTCCTATTTTAAAGATACCCAGCGGCGGTACGAGGAGTTGCGCCGGGAAGGGATCCGGTTTATCGGTTCCGGCGTGTCCGGCGGGGAAGAAGGCGCCCTTCACGGGCCCGCCATCATGCCGGGCGGGGATAAGGAAGCCTACGATTTGGTCGCTCCGATCCTGACCGGCATCGCGGCGAAGGTGGAAGGCGATCCCTGCTGCATCTACATCGGCCCCGACGGGGCGGGCCATTATGTGAAAATGGTCCATAACGGCATCGAGTACGGGGACATGCAGTTGATCGCCGAAGCCTACTGGCTGCTGAAACATTTGGCCGGTTTGTCCGCCGAAGATTTGCACCGGGTTTTTGCCGAGTGGAACAAAGGCGAATTAAACAGTTATTTGATCGAAATCACCGCGGATATCTTCAAAAAATACGATCCGGAAACCGGAAAACCGTTGGTCGACTGCATTCTTGACAAGGCCGGCCAAAAGGGAACGGGAAAATGGACAAGCCAAAGCGCCCTCGATTTGGGCGTCCCCCTTCCCCTCATTACCGAGTCGGTATTCGCCCGCTTCCTTTCCGCGCTGAAGGATGAACGGGTGAAGGCAAGCCGGATATTGCCAGGTCCGGAGAAAAAAACCGTCGAAAACCGGGAAGATTTGATCGAGAAAGTCCGGCGGGCCTTGTATTTGAGCAAAATTTGCTCCTACGCCCAAGGGTTCTCCCAATTGAAGGCCGCCTCCAGCCATTATCAATGGAACCTGTCCCTCGGGGACATCGCCATGATTTTCCGCGGCGGCTGCATCATCCGCGCCCAGTTTTTGCAAAAAATCAAGGAGGCCTACGACCGGAACCCGGATTTGGAAAATCTGTTGCTCGATCCGTATTTCCAACGGATCGCCGAGGATTATCAGCAGGCTTTGCGGGAAGTCGTCTCCATCGCCGCCCTTTCCGGCGTGCCCGCACCCAGCTTTTCCAGCGCGCTGGCATACTACGACGGATACCGTTCGGAACAGCTGCCGGCCAACCTCATCCAGGCGCAGCGGGACTATTTCGGGGCCCACACCTACGAAAGGGTCGATAAGAAAGGCATCTTCCATACCAACTGGCAAGAATAAACCGGGCCCGGAAAAAGCGAAAGCCGTCCGAAAGGTGTTGAAACCTTTCGGACGGCTTTTTCGCGTTTGCCGGTCGTGGATCCGTCCGGCCGTCGGAAACATGCAGCCTCTCGAACGGTTTTTTATTTTCCGGAAAAAGGAAAAACCCCCGTTTTCCCCGGATGCTGCGGCGGGAGGGCAAGGGGAAGCCTTCCACCTTTCAGCGGCAGATGACAATACCGCAAAACCGGAAGGCTTCCGGAAAATGCCCGCACCCCTCGCAAGAATCCCCGGATCCTTTGCGCCAAGAGGCGGGCAAGGTCCGGGGATTTCCTTTCGCAACGGAATCAAGGTTTTTCCTTCAGCAAGACGACCCGTGCGGGCGATGCGTCCACGCCGGTGATTTTCAGCGGGGCGCAGATCATGAAATATTCCCCTTTGGGGACGTCCTTCAAGCGCAGGCCTTCCATGATGATAATGCCGCTCGACAACAGGATCCGGTGGGTCGGATGGCCTTCCTGGGCCCGCTCGATGCCCAGGGCGTCGATGGCCACCCCGTCGATTCCCTTTTCCTTCAGGAATTCGGCCGCGCTTTCGGAGACGTATACGAAGGAAAAGTTGAAATGATCTTCAAAGGAATTTTTCGTTTTAAAGAGGACGAAATCATTTTTTTCAATGGGAAGGTGTTCGAGATCCTCCCTTGAAATTTTTTCTTCCACTGCGGTCAAATCGAAAACCTTGCAGGGACGGATCAATTTTTCGAGCGGGATCGTTTCGATCGTCTCGCCCCCGTTGATCATATGGCGCGGGGCGTCCACATGGGTGCCGGTATGAACGTCCATGGAAATTCTCGATTCGGTGACATGGCCGTTCACGACGGTCGAGATTTTCGGCTGTTTTTCCTCCTTGTTCTTATACACCGGCATGCCTTCGTAAATCGGTGCGGTTACATCGTACATTTCCATTCCTTTCACGCCTTTCCCTTTTAATCGTCGATATTCAGATTCGTAATCGGCCACCAGAAGAAGCCGTCTCTTTGCAAAAGTTCATCCGCCGCTTCCGGTCCGAAGGTCCCCGCCGCATAATTGGGAAAATCGGCCTTTTCCTCCGCCCAGGCTTCGGAAATCGGGTCGACAAAATTCCAGGAATAGGCCACTTCGTCCCAATGGGTAAAGTTGGTGGCGTCCCCGCGGAGGATGTCGTATAGAAGCTTTTCATAGGCTTCCGGCGTATTGATGCCGTCGACGTTTTTGTTGGAAAAATTCAGTTTGACCGGGGTCGTTTCCATTGTTCTCCCGCTTTTTTTCACGTTCAGATGCAACGTGATGCCTTCTTCCGGCTGAATGTGGATCACCAGGAGATTCGGATTCAGGGACGAACCGTTCCGGTAGTACAAGTTCATCGGAATGTCCTTAAATTGCACGACGATTTTTAACGTTTTCGCCTGCATCCTTTTTCCGGTGCGGATGTAAAAGGGAACGCCTGCCCAGCGGAAGTTGTCGATCATCAGTTTTCCGGCGACAAAGGTTTCCGTATTGGAATTCGGGTCGACCATCGGCTCTTCCCGGTAGGCGGGGACTTCCTTGCCGCCGATGATGCCCCGGCCGTATTGTCCGCGGACAAAGTATTTATGGACGTCCTTTTTTTCGATCGGGTGCAGGGCCCGGAGCACTTTCACCTTTTCGCTGCGGATTTCGTCGGTGGTCAGCCGGATCGGAGGCTCCATGGCCAGGAGGGAAACGATCTGCAGCATATGGTTTTGCACCATGTCCCGGAGCGCCCCGTTTTTTTCGTAATATCTGCCCCGTTCTTCGACCCCCAGGGTTTCCCCCGAGGTGATTTGGATGTTGGAGATGTACCGGTTGTTCCACAGCGGCTCGAAAATGGCGTTGGCGAAACGGATTACCTCGATGTTTTGCACCATTTCCTTGCCGAGGTAATGGTCGATGCGGTAGATTTCCTTTTCGGAGAAGGCGCTGCGGATCCGCTCATTCAACTCCACGGCCGACGACAAATCCCATCCGAAAGGTTTTTCGATGACGAGCCGCTTGAATCCTTTCGTGTCGGTAAAGCCGTATTCCTTTAAACTTTCCGCGACGGTCCCGAAAAATTCGGGAGACATCGCCAAATAAAAAATGCGGTTTCCGTTGGCCGCGTATTTTTCATCCAGCTCATCGGCCAGTCCCTTCAATTCCCGGTACGAGTTTTCATCGGTGACGTCATGGGATTGAAAATAAAAATGCCGGATGAATTTGCCGATCTTTTCCTGCGGCATGCCGAAGGTTTCTACGGAATCCTTCACCCAGTTGCGGTATTGTTCATGGGTCAATCTCCTTCGGGCAATGCCGATGACGGCAAACTGCTCCGACAAGATCCCCTTTTCATACAGGTTGTAAAGGGACGGATACAGTTTCCTTTTGGCCAAATCTCCAGTCGCTCCGAAAAGCAGCACTAGTGTTGCAGGTGTATTCGTTTGGATCAATGCTGAACCCTCGCCTTTTTGTTCCATATTATTCAAGTTCATTTTACTAACAACTCGAAAGGAGCGCAAATAAGAAAAACGGGGATTTCAAAATTGTTTCGGAAATTCCGCCCGCCGGGGCGAAAAACGGTTGCGGGCGGAAGCGGGCAGGGAACCGGACCGTTCCGCCTTGAACCAAAATAGCGCCCGGCCTGTCATGCGCGGCCGGGATCCATCCCTCCCGCGGACGGTTTTCCTTGCGGCCTACGAGGCGCCACTCGGGCGGCTTCGCTCCCCATGGACAGTTTTCCTTTGCAGGAGTAAAATGTGGGTGGGCAAAGGAGCTGATAAACCTTAGCGGTGGCCCAGACTGAACCGTTAAGGGAACCGATGGGAATGCATCAGCCGAAAAGGCATGGAAAAAATCCTCTTTTTGTATGTGTAAAATTTTTCTCGGTACAGGAACTATCCAGTAGGCAAAAAAAGAGAAGGCGTCCTACAATAGAGTTGTCCATCACAACACTTCCCAAAGGAGGCGCCTTCTCTTGGATAAGATTATATCAAAAATTTACGAAATCCTGAAGGATTCCGCGAATCTGATGGAAGCGGAAGAAAATCTGTCGCGGCTTATGCATCGGTTTTTTGCGGATGCCTTGGAAAAAGTTCTTTCCCAACTTAACGAGACGATCAAAAAGCAAAAACAAGGCGAAGGCTGGAAAGTGGAG
>NZ_KB912888.1 GCF_000383875.1 Caldibacillus debilis DSM 16016
TGGCAGACTGTTTGTCTGGTACAAAGGTAAGCCCTACCCCTTGATGGAAGCAACCCGGAACAAAGCGGCAAAAACTCCTGAAAAGAAAAAGGAGAGCTCAGAAAAGAAATCGTACAAGCCAGGACCTGATCATCCTTGGCGCAAATATAGGCCCACGAATTCAAAGGAACTGAAACCGGCTTGAATGAACTGAGGTCAAAGTAAATATATCAGTGACATATTCACTGACGCGTTAGTATGACATTTTCACTGACGCTTGACACAAAATCTCCGGTCGGGAAGGATGAAAGGAATGATCGCTGTTGAAAAAACTTCCGTCGCAGGAATCCCGCTGCTGGAAGTGGCTCCCCTCGAACGTTTTTCCCAACCCCTGCCGACGGTGATCTTCCTCCACGGGTTTACGAGCGCAAAGGAGCACAATCTTCATTACGCGTACCTGCTGGCGGAAAAAGGGATCCGCACCCTGTTGCCGGAAGCGGAATTCCACGGGGAACGGGCCGCGAATGCCCATTCCGTCCATTTGCCGGAAAAATTTTGGGATATCGTCGTCACCACCATCAAGGAATTGGAAACGGTCAAAGACGCCTGGGAGCGGCAAGGGAAGATTATGCCGGGAAAAATCGGGGTAGCCGGCACGTCCATGGGAGGCATCGTCACCCTGGGAGCCCTGGTCCGGTATGATTGGATCCGGGCGGCCGTCAGCCTGATGGGCTGTCCCGAATATGTTCCCTTCGCGAAATATTTGCTGGCGCAAATGGAAAAATTACAAATGAAAATCTCCCTGTCCGCGGAAGAGATCGAACGGCGTCTCGAGATCCTGTCCCGCTTCGATCCGGCTTCCAACCGGGAAAAATTTACCGCCTGTCCGCTCCTGTTTTGGCACGGGAAGAAGGATCAAACGGTGCCCCACCATTTTGCCTACCGGTTTTTCCAGGATATGCGGAAACGATATGAAAATCCGGAACAGATCCGCTTCATCCTCGACGAACAGGCGGACCACAAAGTGACACGGGAAGGGGTAAAGGCCGCCGTCGACTGGCTTCATCAATATTTATCCGGATCATAACCGGACTTTTCGGTTCAGTTTTTCTCCGTCTTCTGCTAAAATGAATACAAAAAGGAGGGAAAACGGTGGATCAAGAACTGAAGGACAATATCATGAACGCCTTGGAACAGGTCATTGATCCGGAACTTGGCATAGATATCGTCAACCTCGGTTTGGTGTACGGGGTCGATCTCGATGAAAACGGCAAATGCACCGTCACGATGACGTTGACGACGATCGGCTGTCCCTTGGGCGGCATCATTTCCGATCAGATAAAAGCCGCTTTGGCCGACATTCCCGAAGTGAAAGAAACGGAAGTGAATATCGTTTGGAATCCGCCTTGGACGAAAGACCGGATGAGCCGTTACGCAAAAATCGCCTTAGGCATTTCTTGACGGGTTGAGGCTGCCCCGAAAGGTCCGTAAAACGGCCTTTTGCGGGCGGCCTTCTGCTTTTTCGGGGGCTGGATATTTCTGTTTCTTCCTTTCCCCGTCTGTTCGCTCTTATCTTTTGATTGGGGCTTCAGAAAGTGCGGCTTTATGACGGCCGCGGAGCCGGCGGCGTTTTCCGGAATAAAACTTTTTCCGGGGGACTGGCGGGGATGATGGGGCGAAAGGCGCGGCGGCGTTTTCGGGAGAAGCCGTTTTTTCGCCCGAAGGGAACGGCCGGTCCCGGATTCGGCCGGCAAATATTTTAATTAAAGGTGCAGATGGAGATGGGGCATTTTTCGCATTGGACCTCGTTCCGCAAATATTGGAGATCGTGGATGACGATATGCCGCTTGCGGAAGGAGAGGACCTTCTTTTCCTTCAGCTCCTGAAGCAGGCGGTTCACCACTTCCCGGGTCGAACCGCAAAAATTGGCCAGTTCCTGATTGGTTAATTGCAAGCTGATCATGATCCCGTCTTCGACCTTTTGGCCGTAGCTGTTGGCCAGGCGGATCAGGATGGAATATAAGGCCCCTTTTTTCCCGTTGATTAACAGGTCGCGGATGATGGATTGGGTGATCCGGTACTGTTTGTTCAGCCAGGCGAAAAATTTCGCCGCCACTTGGGGATTCAACAGGAGCTGGGCTTCAAAATCATCCTTCGGGATTCCGTAAAGCACGCTGTCTTCCAAGGCGACGGCGTTAAAGGGGTAATTCGCTTCCTTTTCAAAAAGATTCGTTTCCACAATCATGTTTCCGCCCGACAAGATCCGGTAAGCAAATTCCCTTCCGTCCGGCTGTGTTTTCTTTAATTGGATGACCCCTTCCTTAATATAGAAAATTTCCGCGGCCCGGTCGTTGTCGCGAAACAAATAATTCCCCTTGGGGACGCGGCGCTCGTTCATAAAAGGCTGCAATTCGTTCATGAGATCTTTAAAATCCATTTTTCCCCATCCTAAAACGTATGATTAATTCTTATTATTCCGAAAATGGCGATTTTTGTCAATGGCTGGAAAAAGAACCTTCAACAGCCGTTCGGATGAAAGTTGGCCCCTTTTTTCTGAAAGAAGGACGGACATGAAGAAAAGCTCGTCATGTGCACTGAAGCGATTCATCTGCTTACAAGCCAAGACATCCAAACATGAAAAAAAGGCTGACGTCACGTGCAGCCTTCGTTTCCTATCTTTCAGCCTTTTCTTCGGGCAGGAGGCGGGGAATGATGAGCAAGAGGACGGTCATGCCGACGGCCAGTTTCAGCCCGGTTTCAAAACTGTAAGGGGTGCTTTTAATGGATCCTACGACGAAAGTCATCATTTGCGCAAGCAAGAATGTCCAAAAGAAAGTCCATAAATATTTCATTGGATTCACCTTTTCCGAAAATGCTTGAATACCATTTCTAAAAAAATCATACCATAAAATGAAAAATTGGCAACTGTAAAGAAAAAACGGCAATGGGTTCGGGATCACCCATGCCTTTAACATATCATCGTTCCCAGTCTCTGCCGTCCGCCGGGGTATTATGGCCGTTCAAAATACGGGGCCCGTTCGTACAGGGATTTTCCTTTCCGGGACCGAATTTTGTGCCGGCATTGGGCGGTTTCCCTACCCAATCCGCGGCATGGGGAATATATTAGTGGAAAGGCGGGATACGGAACCTGCCGGTTTTTCCTTTCATTTGCCGCAAACCTGGAAAAACTTGCCCGAACGGAATCACCTGTCGGCGGGCATTTAAAAACGGCATGAAGTTCGCATCGCTGCCGTCGGGTGAAGGGACCGTCCGAGCGGCAATAGCGGCGGCAACCGCCGGGAATTATTGATCTGTCAAGGCGTTGAGATCGAAGAAGAGGCCGGCATTCCCTTTCAAACTTAAGGGCAGGGGGCGGACCCGGATGAAACATCCTTCGGGCAGGCCGGAAAGGGACGGGTCCATACGTCCGCCATTCCTCTGCCTCCGGCGTCAAAGGAAAATCCGGCAGCGGCCCGGTTCCCGAGTCCCGTACGCAAAGGACAGAATGGGGAGAATCGAATCCGGCGGCAAAGGAAAACCGGGATTCCTGCCGTTGATCGCTTTTTTAGCGGGAAATCCGGGAGCCCCGGATCTTTTCAGCAGCGGATGCATAAAAGGAAAAGGGGATTTGCCATGGATTACCGGATATTTACCTTAAACAAAAAAACATGCATCATCCACTACCCGGCAAAACCGAACGGATTCGGCGTGCTGTGGATCGGATATTTCGATGGGGACATCGGCGCGGACGACCGTCCGACAGTCAACAAACCGAGGAAATCTTTAATGGATGAACTGAATGTCCGCGGTTACACCGTTTTTTATACGGTCCTGGAAAAACATCATTTCGCCAATCCGCAGGCTTTTGAGCAGGTGGAAAATTTGTATGAGTTCGTCAAACGGAACGAGATTTTAAACGAAAAAATCCATCTGATCGCCGAGGGCATCGGGGCCTTGCTGGCCGAATCCTTCCTCGCCGACAAGGGCGACTATGTCCGTTCCGCCGTTTTCATCGATCCGGCATTTTCCCTCAAAAAACTGACGGAGGAAGTCAAAGACCAGCCCTTTTTGCTGAAAAAGCTCTATTCGGATTTGAAAAAAGCCTACTCCCTTTCGAGTGATGAGGAATGTGAATTTTTTATCAATAACCAGCATCGCCATCCGGTCGTGATTCCCGTTCCTTATCAAATCGTTCATTTTGTCCGGCCGGACCGGAAACGGGAGGGAGCGGATCGGGAGGAAAAATATCAAAACCTGGCGGAAGACCGGATCCTCGCCCTTCCGTCCGGGGGGAGGCACGCCCTGTCCGCGGTCATCTTCCGCCTTTTCAAAGAGACGGAAAAGCAGCTGTAAATTCCCGTAAAAAAGGAGCTGAGAGAATGGAAGCGGCGGTTGTTTTGGAACCTTACGGCCCTGTCGGCTTCGCCCTCTGTGCGCATCTTCTGGATAAGGGGATCCCGGTTTTTTATGCGGAAGGGATGTGGGAGGAGGGGAATTCCGAAGAAAAAAATTGTATTTCGCCCGAAACAGCAATTTTCGGAAACTGACGTCCCCGGATTTTGCCGGCTTACCGGTCTTCCTTCCCTTTTATGATTGGCTGATTCGAAAAGATTTTGCTCCGGAGAGGGTCGTGAGTTTTTTGGAGAAGGTTTTCCCAAAAGGAAGGGGGGCCGGGGACAGGGTATGGATCCTGCTCTGGCCGGCTTCCATGGAAGGGCGGGAGGAATGGCTGAGACGCTTGTCCCAAGACAAGGTGATCGTTTTTGATTTGCCGGTTCAAAAAGGAGATCCGCCGGATCCGTTCGGGGTTTTCCCGCAAGCTTTAGGAACCCCTTCGAAAAATGAAAGAACGGCGGAAGGGACGGATGCTGCGTCTTGGGCAGAAGCGATCGCCCGGCTTCTGGAAAAGATCGTCCGTCCGGCATCGGCATCCTGGCCGGACGGCGGCCGTTCCCGGACCGTGCTTTCTTTTTCACTGGACGGGACGAAGGGATGGAGCGCGGAGCGGGAAGCGGATGCGAATGCAGAAACGGAACCGGAGCGGGAGCAAGAAAGGGAAGAAGGAACCGAGAGGGGAGACAAAGTTAGCGAAGCCAGAGGCGAAAGCGCTGAGGCGGAACATGAGAACGGGATGCGCGGGAGGAAAGAGGGGCCCCATTCCTCGTTGCCGGCGGCAAGATAAATGGCTGTTCATCACCTCTGAACAGCCATTTTTACGTTTTCCTTCATTGCTTTTTTAAAAGCAAACGCCGGATTCTAGCCGCCTGTTTAATGAGGGAGTCGAGCTCTTTCAGCAATTTTTCATCCGGATTCCCATCATCTTTGCGGGATTTGTCTTCCTCGGATTCGCGGTTTTCCTTCGGCTCGCCGAACATGAATCGGGAAAAACGATCCTCCACATCGGCAAAGGCTTTCTTCTTTTCTTCCGACAATTTGCTCACCCCCTTTACCCGTACCCCTATGATCCACTCTATGCGGGACAGTTGTAATGTGTTTAGACGTTTACCATAGGCTTGAAAAGCACAGGCGCAAAATTTTTCCCGGCACGGGAAGACGCCGAAGCCAAAAACGGGAAGGCGAAGGATCGCCAAACTCCTGTCTGGAAGGAACGGAGCTGCTCCCGGCGGACCGGATATCGGACAGTTGCGGAGATTTTCGTGAATTTGGCAGAGGCGGGGAAGAAAATTGGATTTGAAAAATTTGCGGAGATGAGCTAAAATTAGTACCAAGTCATAAAAGATGATGTTAATTCTTGCCGTATATTTATAGGAACCTGTTTGCGGGAGTGATGGAAATGAACGCAGGTATTATCGGCATCGGGAGATATATCCCGGAAAAAGTGGTCACCAATTTCGACCTGGAAAAAATGATGGATACCTCCGATGAATGGATCCGGACAAGAACGGGCATCGAAGAAAGAAGGATCGCCTCCGACCGGACCGGGACATCCGACATGGCCTATGAAGCGAGCCTCCGCGCCCTGGAAAATGCGGGAATTACGGGCGAGGACATCGATTTGATCCTGACCGCCACCGTAACCCCGGATTACTCTTTCCCGTCGGTTTCCTGCGTGCTTCAGGAAAGGCTGGGGGCAAAAAAGGCCGCGGCCATGGATATCAGCGCCGCCTGTTCCGGTTTCATATACGGGATGGTGACGGCAAAACAATTTATCGAAAGCGGCGCGTACCGGTACGTTCTCGTGGTCGGCGCGGAAAAATTGTCGAAGATCACCAACTGGGACGACCGGAATACGGCCGTTTTATTCGGGGACGGGGCCGGCGCCGCCGTCATAGGCCCCGTTTCCGACGGCAAAGGGATCCTTTCCTTCGAATTGGGAGCGGACGGTTCGGGCGGCAAATATTTGTACCAAGACAAATATATTTGCATGAACGGGCGGGAAGTTTTCAAATTTGCCGTCCGGCAAATGGGGGAATCCGCCGTCCATGTCATTGAAAAGGCCGGATTAAAAACGGAAGACGTGGACTTTTTCATCCCCCATCAGGCCAATATCCGCATTATGGAAGCGGCCAGGGAGCGGCTCGGGCTGCCCCGGGAAAAGATGTCGGTCACGGTGAATAAATTCGGGAACACCTCCGCGGCCTCGATCCCGATCTCTATTGTCGAAGAGGTGGAAGCTGGTAAAATAAAGGATGGAGACATCGTCGTCATGGTCGGCTTCGGGGGCGGGCTGACATGGGGGGCCCTCGCCATGCGCTGGGGAAGATGAATCCGGAACGGAACCGTTTGTTTTACAGTAGATGTCTTTATACCGAATTTGTTGAACAATGGTTTAGGAGATGAGGGATAATGATCAAACGAAGGGTTGTGATTACCGGCATCGGCGCCGTGACGCCGGTGGGCAACGACGCCGAAACCGCCTGGCAAAACATCATCCGGGGGAAATCGGGCATCGGTCCGCTTACCCGGGTAAACAAGGACGAATTTCCCGCCAAAGTAGCCGCGGAAGTCAAGGATTTCAACCCTGAGGATTTTTTGGATAAAAAAGATGCGCGGAAAATGGACCGTTTCACCCATTTTGCCGTCGCGTCCGCTCTCATGGCGGTCAAAGACGCCGGGCTTTCCATCGACGAAAGCAATGCCCACCGGGTTGGCGTGTGGATCGGTTCGGGCATCGGCGGCATGGAAACCTATGAAAGGCAGTTTGAAACCTTTCTCCAGCGGGGATACCGCCGCGTCAGCCCGTTTTTCGTGCCGATGATGATTCCGGATATGGCCGCCGGGCAGGTGTCGATCCTTTTGGGGGCGAAAGGGGTGAACTCCTGCACGGTGACCGCCTGCGCCACGGGAACCAACTCCATCGGCGACGCCTTTAAAGTCATCCAGCGGGGAGACGCGGATGTGATGATTACCGGCGGGACGGAGGCCCCGATCACGAAAATCGCCATCGCCGGCTTCTGCGCCAACACGGCTTTGACGACCAATCCGGATCCGAACACCGCTTCCCGGCCCTTCGACAAAAACCGGGACGGGTTCGTCATGGGCGAAGGGGCGGGCATTGTCGTCCTGGAGGAATTGAACCATGCCCTGAAGCGGGGGGCAAAAATTTATGCGGAGATCGTCGGATACGGCTCCACGGGTGACGCGTACCATATCACCGCGCCGGCTCCCGCCGGGGAAGGGGGCGCCCGCGCTATGAAAATGGCCCTCGATGACGCGGGCGTATCCCCGGAGGAAGTGGACTATATCAACGCCCACGGGACGAGCACGGAATACAACGATAAATTTGAAACGATGGCCATCAAAACCGTCTTCGGCGAACACGCCTACAAGATTCCCGTCAGCTCGACCAAATCGATGACCGGCCACTTGCTGGGGGCGACCGGCGCCGTGGAGGCGATCTTTACGGCATTGGCGATCAAAGAAGGCGTCATCCCGCCGACGATGAATTATGAAACGCCGGATCCGGAATGCGATTTGGACTATGTGCCGAACGAGGCGAGAAAGAAAGACGTCCGTGTGGCGATCAGCAATTCCTTCGGTTTCGGCGGCCATAACGCCACGATCGTTTTGAAAAAATTCGAGCCGTAAAACGGAGCGAAACCGGCGGACGTTATCGGATCGGATCCATCCGGAAAGAAGCGGCGGTTTTGCCCGCGCAGAAAACAAGCCCCGCCGCTTTTGGATTGGGAATGCCGCTTGCGGCGGCGAACCGGTGTCCCAAGTCAACGGGACGCCGGTATTTTTTTTGCCGCCCGAAGCGGCGCATCATCCTGTGGGCCGATTTTAAATGGGGAACGGGGAGAGCAGCATCCCGTGGCCCGATGCATGCCCGCTCCGGATCGGTGCAGGGCGGCGAAAAAATGAAGATAGGCCTCCCGCAGTTTCGGGTGCGTTCCGGGATCAATGCCGCCGGGACTGCGGGAAAGCCCCGGTCCGCGCTGCTCGGACGGCCGCTTTCCGCCAGTCGGCACCGGGAAGGCGCACCCGCATCCTTTCTCCTTTTAGCTCCTCGGGGGCCCAGGCGGAAGCGGGGCGGCCAAGGGATAGGCGGATCCCGCTGCGGGTTTTGCCGCCCGCCTGCCGCGGCCCCGCGCGGGGACGCAGGGATTTCCGCGGGGAGCGGGAAAGAACCCGGGACGGGCAGAAAGCATCGGCCGGCGACGGCGGTCCTTTTTGCCAAACGTTTGGCTTCCGCAAAGGATTGGGGAAACCGGGAAGGCCCGCAGGAAACTTGCCCCGGTTGGATCGAATCCGACTTCAATCCGTTCGGCGGCCGGGAAGATCCGCCGGAAACTTGCCGCCGGCCATGGCGCCTAAAAAACCGGCGGACGACTTCGGCCGTTTTCACCGGATGGGAGGGTCCTGAATAATCATATAATGACTCCTTTAACGAAAGCCGGTGGGAAAATGCCCGTCATGCGGACGGATCGATGGCTGGATGAACAGTTTTTCCATCCTTACCGACTCTGCGAACCATTGAAGGCCCATTTTGAAAATCTGGATCCGCCGGGGATTTATCAGTTTTTGGCGGAAAAAGGCTTGTACAAACCTTCCGGCCTGACTTTTCAAGATTTTGTCCGATTGAAAGAAATGAAGGTTTGGGACCGGGCGGACAAGTATTTGGACCATTTCCGGAAAAGGTGGAAAGGCCCGGACATCCCTGTCTATATTTTTCCGGCCAATCATTCTTTGTTTTCCCCATTGGTTTTGAAAAACGGCTATACCCTTCCCGGGGCCATGTTCCTTTTCTTGACCCCCCCGGAGGACGGAAAGGAATTGAAAGCCCTGTTTGTCCACGAATACCATCATGCCGCAAGGCTCCACCGTCTCGGGAGGAAGACGGAAACCTTCACCCTGCTCGATTCCCTGGTCATGGAAGGGTTGGCGGAACACGCGGTTTCCGATTCCTGCGGGGAAAAATATGTGGCCCGCTGGATGCGCCAGTACACGGAAAAGCAGATTGCAAAACTGTGGGAAAAATATTTCCGCGCCAATCTCCGGCTGAAAACCGGCGATCCCGGTCATGACCGGCTGCTCTACGGAATGAGGGGGGTTCCGCCCATGGCCGGCTATGCCGTCGGCTTTGCCATCGTCAAGGCCTGCCGGGAAAAACTTCGCTGCCGAACGGATGAAATGATCGCCATGAGCGCGGAACGGATCGCAGAACCTTTTTTGGCGCAGGAAAAATCCGAGGGAACGAGGTTTTGAGGCATCCTTTTCTTTCCCCTTCCGGCAGGGGATGAAAGGGATCCGGCCAAGGAATAATTTCCCCCCTTCGTGCCCATACTGTACACAAAAAGGACTCAAAGCGAGGGGTTTTCATGTTGTACCTGCATGATGTATGGGTGAATTGGTTCGAAGGGGAAGAAAACGGCTACAACGTTTGCCCGTTTCACGAATGGCGAAAAGAGGATACCATCGAACTTTTGGACCAGGTTCCTTTGCTGAAAATTTCCACGCCCTTGTTCCTGTATATCGAAAACCAATTGTCCGTGCTTCCCGAAGCTTTGTTGGAGGACGTTTATCAGAAGGCCTGGATCCGGAAAAACGGCGAACGCATCCAGCTGGATTACTGTTTCGTGGCAACGGACGGGGCCGATATCATCGCCGTCGATACGATCGGCTATCAGATCCCGATGCGGAAGAGCCGGCTCATCCCCCGCCAGGAGCAATTGGTCTATGAAATGACCCGGGGGGAAGACGCCAAGGAATTTCCGATTCCCCAGGACGAGGGAAAAACCTACCATATCCTATCGCCGGAACCGAAATACATGATCGGTTTGACGAGAAAGGAAAGAAACATGAAACATATTTTGTTCATGGCCCTCGACCAATTAAAGGCGTCGAAGAACACCGCGGAAATCCGCTACTGGTGCACCGAATGGGAGCCGAAAAACTTTCGGAAAATCCAAAAGATGTCCTTTGAAAAGGCATGGAACTATTTGTACGACGAGGTGAAACACGGCTGGTCGGAGCGGCATGAACATTTGTGCGAAGGATTGATCAAAGGGCAGCCTTTTTTTGAAAGATTGTGGGATATGGAAAAGGGAGCGAAGGTCAATTGGGATTCTTGACATACATATGCGGTACGGGGACCGGAAACCAAAGGTTTTCGGTTTTCGGCTAAAAGGAAAAACGGGCCGCCTTTTGCGCGGGCTGAACGCCCCGCCAAAAGCGGCCCTTGTATTGATTATCTGTTTCTTCCGAGGCCGAGGGCATTTTCGATTTTCCTAAGCATCCGGCTGGCCTTGGCGTTCGCCCTTTCGGCCCCTTCCGCGAGAATATCGTCCAGCTTCGGCGAATCGATGATTTCGTAGTATTTTTCCTGGATCGGCCGCAATTCCCGGATGATGACTTCGGCCAGATCGGCCTTGAATTCGCCATACCCCTTCCCTTCATATCGTTTTTCCAGATCCGGGATCGGTAGGCCGCTCAAGGCCGAATAGATGACAAGCAGGTTGGAAATGCCCGGTTTTCTTTCTTTATCGTAGCGGATGATTCCTTCCGAATCGGTAACGGCGCTTTTGATCTTCTTTTCGATCTGTTTCGGTTCGTCGAGCAGGGAGATGAAAGCCTTCCGGTTCGCGTCCGATTTGCTCATCTTTTTCGTCGGATCCTGCAGCGACATGATCCGCGCTCCCTTTTCCGGAAGGATAATATCGGGGATTTTAAAGATATTTTCGTATTTTTTATTGAAACGCTCCGCCAAGTCCCGCGTCAGCTCCAAATGCTGTTTCTGGTCTTCGCCGACGGGAACGAAATCCGTTTCATAGAGCAGGATATCGGCCGCCATGAGCGGAGGATAGGAGAGCAGGCCAGCCGGGATCGATTCCCCGTGTTTTTGCGCCTTGTCTTTATATTGGGTCATCCGTTCCAGTTCCCCGACGTAAGAGATGCATTGCATGATCCAGCCCGCCTGCGCATGGGCGGGAACTTCCGACTGGATGAAGAGCGTCGCTTTTTTCGGATCGATTCCGCAGGCCAGGTACAAGGCGGCAAGCTTTTTTATATTTTCCCGCAGTTCCTTCGGATTTTGGGGAACGGTGATCGCATGCAGATCGACGATGCAGAAATAGCATTCGTAAGCGTGTTGGAGCCGGACGAACTGTTTGATTGCGCCGATATAATTCCCGATCGTCGTCGTCCCGCTCGGCTGAATGCCGGAGAATACCGTTTGCGCCATAGGCTTCACACTCCTTTATTTATCTTGGGAAAATAAAAACCATTCATCCGAAAAGGGACGAATGGTCAGTCATCCGCGGTGCCACCCTCGTTACCGTAAAAACGGTCGCTTTGCCGAGTGAACTCGACCCTTATAACGTAAGGGGACGCCCTTTCCTACTGGGATGCCGCCCGCATCCGTTCGGTCGGGACTCGAAAGCCCATTCCATTCAACCCCGTTGTTTGTTCGCACCGGCCACAAACTCTCTGGAAACGGTCGTTGAATGTACTTTCCTTTCTCATCGTTTTTTCTTGATCAAATTTTGTTCAATATTATAATGAAAAGGGGAAGAAAAGGCAAGATCATTTTTTAAGAAATAATGTGAAGGACGAAACTTTTTCCTCCCGAAATCCGTATAATATATGGAAAAGTTTTGGCCAAGCTGTAACAAAAAATTCACGAAAAATCTATATTAATTTCTTAAAATGTAGTATAATGAGTTTAACCCATTATAAAATGATAGTAATTCTAATTTGTGAATGAAAATTGTTCTCAATCATAGTTTGCATAGATAAACAACTGAATAAAGGATTAAAATTGAATAAAGGAGTGATCGAAAGATGGTCATTTTGTACACCGCATCCAGCTGCACGTCTTGCCGGAAGGCAAAAGCCTGGTTGGAAGAGCATCAAATTCCGTATAAGGAAAGGAATATATTCGCAGAACCGTTAACGATCGAGGAGATCAAACAAATCTTCCGGATGACGGAAAACGGGACGGACGAAATCATTTCCACCCGTTCGAAAACTTTCCAAAAGCTGAACATCCAATTGGATTCGCTGCCGCTGCACGAGTTGTTTAAATTGATTCAGGAAAATCCCGGCTTGCTGCGACGGCCGATCATCATGGACGAAAAAAGGCTGCAAGTCGGTTACAATGAAGACGAGATCCGCCGCTTCCTGCCGAGAAAAGTCCGCACCTATCAGCTGCTGGAAGCCCAGCGGATGGTGAACTGACCGCATCCTCGAATCCATCTTTCCGTTCTGTTCGCTGTTAAAAAACCTTCATGCGTTCCGCATGAAGGTTTTTTAAAAAATTTCGACAAAACGGTTGCACTCCCATCCGCGGACATGTAATATATGGGTAAATAACAGTGGAAAGCGGGTTGTTTGCTCATTTTTCGGATAGGGACATTTTTATTTCCCTTCGGAGACATTTTTTCATAAAATAAAGGAAGAAGGATTACACTAACCTTTGCGTTCGTCGTTCATGGCAAACATCTTTGCCGAGGGATTATTCCCTTCAAACCATTGCAATGGAAGGGAGAGTTGCCATATGGAAATTGAACGGATCAACGAAAACACCGTGAAACTTTTCATCTCCTATGTGGATGTGGAAGAGCGCGGGTTCGATCGCGAGGAAATATGGTACAACCGGGAAAAAGGCGAAGAACTATTTTGGGAAATGATGGATGAAATTCATCAGGAAGAGGATTTTGCGTTTGACGGTCCCCTTTGGATCCAGGTTCACGCTTTAGATAAAGGATTGGAAGTCGTCGTCACCAAAGCGCAGATCGCAAAGGACGGGCAGCGCTTTGAAGTTTCCTTCGGCGACGACAAGGAAAATGACGGCGAGATCAATGAGCGGATCGAGGAGCTGCTCGATCAGCAATTCTTATTTAAGGAAGTCGAGCCGGAAGAAGATTACGACGGCGAAGGATTTTCCTTCGTCGCCTACTTCGACGATTTTGAAGACCTTATCGCCTTGGCAAAGTATCCGTGGGAGGAAGTTTGCTGCAGCAAATTGTTCGCCCTCGAAGGCAAATACTACTTGTACCTGGAATTCGCGGAAGATTCCTTCGAAACCGAGAAATTGCTCGGCCGGGTCCTGGAATACGGCCGCGAATCGAACAGAACCGTCCACTATTTGATGGAATACGGGAAAGAAATCATTTCGGAAGACGTTTTTGCGGTTCTGAAAAAACATTTTAACTAAAGGAGAAAACCGGTTTTCTCGGTCAGAGAAAACCGGTTTTCTGCTTTTGACAGGTCCTTTCCGGAAATGGATAATGGAGAAAAACCGATGGAAGGGGATCCGCCCCCTGTCCCGTGCCGAGGCGCCCGGGCCGGGCGGGGGCCCCGGTCTTTCCGGAACGGTCGGAAGGAGGGGAGGGCTTGTTTGTGGCCAAAACCCGATCCGGGGAGCTTTTTTCTTTGCTCGGGCGTTCGAAAGATTCCCTCGGGAAGATCAAAAGGGAAACTTCCTTTTTCTGCCCCGCCTGCGGCGAACCGGTCATCCTGAAAACCGGGGCGAAGAAGGTCCCCCATTTTTCCCATTACCGCCATTGCCCGGTTAAACCGGAGGGGGAAACCGAAACCCATTTGCTCGGCAAAAAATGGCTGTTCGAATGGCTGGAAAAACAGGGCTACCGACCGCAGCTGGAATATTTTTTGCCCGATCTGCAACAACGGGCGGATGTTTTTTTCGAAAGGGCGGGAAAAAAATACGCACTCGAATTCCAATGTTCCCCGCTGTCCCTTTCCCTGTTGACGGATAGGGACGAAAGTTACCGGAGATCCGGCATCATCCCCCTTTGGATCGTCCTGGATTCCCGCATCCGGAAAGAAAAGGGCCCCTTCTTTTCCGCCACCGATTTCCTGTCCTTTTTCATCCGGGAAGGCCCCGCTTCTCCTTTCATCCTGGCCTTCCAACCGGATCCCCCCATGTTTGTCAAGTATGTCCATCTCGTCCCCGTTTCCAAAAGCCGGTTTTATTATCAAAAAACGACCTTCCCCCTGTCCTGCGGGATGAAGGAGGTTTTCCGTTCCTGTCCGCCTTTCGATGTTTCCGAGTTGTTGGCTGTCTGGCAGAGGGAAGTCGGGAGATGGCTGATCTTTTGCCATCTGCAAAGATCCGCGAAAAGGGAACCGGCCCTCCATGCCCTCTATGCCTCCGCGATCCATCCGACCCTGCTCCCGAAGGAGGTCGGGATCCCCGTTCCCCGCATGCATGCCATCGAAACCCATCCCGTTCTTTGGCAGGCCCTCATCTGGCTGGAATTTTTCCGCCAAAGGCCCCGCGGCGGAACCTTTTCAATGGAAGAGGTCAAAACCTATCTCCGCCGATCGGAAAAAACCGGGCTGGTGAGATGGCGGAAGCCGGTCCTTGCCGAAGGCCGGGATCCCTTTTCCCCGGTGAAAAAATATTTGCTTTTTCTGGCGAAGTGCGGCTTTGCCCGGATCCGGGGAAACCGATACGTGATCGAGGGAAAACCGGAACCTTTGCCGGCCGACCGGTGGCGGGAGGAACGGGAAAAATTTTTAAAAGAGCAAAAGGCGCTAATTTTGACACTTTTTCATTGACGATTGGAAACAATAAGGGTATTTTTATTGATATCATCCATTATTTTGATAATGGCAATGGAAAAAGATCTTGTATGGGGGGATTTGCATGGCAAAAGAAAAGGTAAAGACACTTCCGAAAAGGAGCGAGGTTCCCGTCGAATATACGTGGAGGCTCGAAGATATTTTTCCCACCGACGAAGATTGGGAAAGGGAATTCGGGGAGATAAAGAAACTGCTGCCGAAGGCGCAGGAATTTAAAGGAACCCTCGGGGAAAGCGCCGGCCGGCTATTGGAATTGCTCCGGTTCCAGGAACAGGTCTATTTCCGGCTGGGAAAATTGTATACTTACGCCCATATGCGGTACGATCAGGACACGACGAACCAGTTCTATCAAGGGCTGAACGCCCGGGCGAATACGCTGCATACCGAAGCGGCAAGCGCTTTTTCCTTCGTCGTGCCGGAAATCCTGTCGATCCCGGAAGAAAAGATCGAAAGATTCCTGGAAGAAAACCAAGAGCTGCAGTTGTACAGGCATTATTTTGACAAAATCAATTTAAAGCGGCCCCACGTCCTCTCTCCGGAAGTGGAAGAGGTCCTGGCCAAGTCCCGGGAGATCGCCGATACGCCGGATCAAGTGTTCGGGATGCTTAATCATGCCGATCTGCACTTCCCGACGATCGTCGACGAGAACGGGGAGGAAGCGGAGGTCACCCACGGCCGTTTCGTTCCCTTTTTGGAAAGCCGGGACCGGCGGGTGCGAAGGGATGCCTTCAAGGCGGTGTACGATACATACGAAAAATTTAAAAACACCTTTGCGGCCACATTGAGCGGGCAAATCAAGGCGGACAATTTTTACGCCCTCGTCCGGAAATACCGGTCGGCACGCCACGCGGCCTTGGCCAACAACAATATCCCGGAAGAGGTTTATGACAACCTGGTCGCCACCGTCAACAAAAATCTCCATCTGCTGCACCGCTATGTCCGGCTGCGGAAGAAAGCCCTCGGCGTCGACGAACTCCACATGTACGACCTTTACACGCCGCTCGTGAAAGATGTGGAAATGAAAGTGACGTACGAGGAAGCGAAGGAATGTTTATTGAAGGCGCTCGCCCCCCTCGGGGAGGAATATTTGTCCGTCCTGAAGGAAGGGTTCCAAAACCGCTGGGTCGACGTGCTGGAAAATAAGGGTAAACGGAGCGGGGCCTATTCCTCCGGATCCTACGGCACGAACCCGTACATTTTGCTGAACTGGCAGGACGACGTCAAAAATCTGTTCACCTTGGCCCACGAATTCGGCCATTCGGTGCACAGCTACTTCACCCGGAAATATCAGCCGTTCGTCTACGGAAATTATTCCATCTTCGTCGCCGAGGTCGCTTCCACCTGCAACGAGGCCCTGCTTACCGATTACTTGCTGAAGACCCTCGACGACGAAAGGAAGCGGCTGTATATTGTCAACCATTATTTGGAAGAATTCCGCACCACCCTTTTCAGACAGACGATGTTCGCCGAATTCGAGCATGAAATCCACGTCCGGGCCCAAAATGGGGAAGCTTTGACGGCGGAGCTGCTCACCGACCTTTATTACAATTTGAACAAAAAATATTTCGGCAACGACATCGTGGTCGACCGGGAGATCGGCATGGAATGGGCCAGGATTCCCCATTTCTATTACAACTATTACGTGTACCAATATTCCACCGGATTCAGCGCCGCCCAGGCGTTGAGCAAACAGATATTGACGGAAGGGAAGCCCGCGGTGGAACGGTATCTCGCCTTCCTGAAGGCGGGAAGCTCCGATTATCCGATCGAAGTGCTGAAAAAGGCCGGGGTGGACATGACCAAGGTGGAGCCGATCCAAGCGGCCTTCACCCTGTTCGAAAAAAGATTGGAAGAAATGGAGAATTTGCTGGGTTAACACGCCCGGGCTGCGAATATTACATCTCGATTTCCGGAGCTTTATCCGGAAATCTTTTTTTGCAAAAATTGGACCCGCCGGGCGACGGGACTGGCCTTTCGGCCCCTTCGGCCATATTTCGGATGGCGTCCGGCCTTTCCAGGCGGGTCTTTATTTTTTGAATCCCCGGAACCGGTTCCGGTTATGGAGGAACAAAAACAGGAGGAAATAGGAGGAAAACAGGAGAAAGGAAGTGAAAAGAAGGGGCAGCACGTGGATCAGCCCGAACAAATGGAGATAGAAAGAAATGAGGACGAACAGAATCAATGCCAGGAAAATCCACTTCTCCAATTGGGATGCACCGCCTCGGCTTCGTTTTTATACATCCTTATGCCCGGCGGCAAGCCGATATGCCGGATTGTCCGGAAAGGGGAAATTGTGACAATCTCGTGAAATCGCAAAGAAGGCATTGATCGATGGTTGCACCTATGTTATATTACTAGTGTGAAGAAATTCACAAAAACTTATACCCCTTTGTTTGACCGTGGAAATTTCTCCCATCCCCTTTGTTCGTAAGGAAAAAGGTTCGGCGGCTCCGCCGAACCTTTTTCCGTTACCGGAGATGTTTCCCGCCCTTTTTGTTTTGCGGGGCGCCCCCGGAGGGGATGAAAGCGTCCCGTTCAAATGGGGTCCGGACCGGTCCTGACCGATTCATCGGAAAAAACCGGCCGGAAAAGGCATCCGCGAGAGGATGCCCTGAAATAATGAGGGGCGGGGGGCATCCGGGAGGAGAGGGGAAACGTTTCCCCTTTTCCGTTCCCGGCTGTCCTTACCCGCCTTCCGTTGCCCGATTTCGGCTTCGGTTGCGCGATTCCCCTATTTTTCCGTTCAATCCCCGCCGATATACCGCCAGAACTCTCCCCGTTCGCATTTGATGCGGTCGACCTTTTTCTGCAGTTTTAATTTTTTCAGCTCCAATTCCACCTGAAATTTCGGCCGGTCGTAAACGAAGGATATTTCCTTCGCCGTCACCCACTTCTGCATTTTCAAATAGGTGAGGATCGGCGGCAGGGAGGATTTTTCCGGCTCCCTTTTCAGCATCTCGCGGAGGATTTTCACATAGACTTCATACGGATAATTCCCTGTCAGTTTGATCCCTTCTTCGTCGGCGTTATTGGTAAACATGACGACGGTGGGAAAATCGGTTACGCCCATTTCATTGGTCACGTACAGATCGCACTGGAAGGCTTTCGATGCGCTGGTGGAATGGATATCCTTCTTAAATTCCTCGACATCCAGCCCGGCCTCCTTTGCACAGGCGATCAATGTCTGCGGGTTCGTAATGTTCATCTCCCGGTAAAATAAGTATTCCTGGAGTTTCCGGTAAAAGCGGATCCCCTTGTTTTTTCCCTGCAATTCGGCGGCCTTCACGGCGATCGAAGCGATGAACGGGGGATCGTTCTTCCGTTCCTGTTCCCGGCCCGAACCCAAACAATATTCAAGCAGGGTTTTCGGATGGCCGCCCTTCGCTTTCCTGCCGGAGCAGGCAGGATTCAATCGGGAAATCTTGCAGCTCAAAATGTAGGATAAGGTGAAATAATGGCTGTATTCCAATTCGAGCTTCTTGATCACCATTTCCAAAGACCAGCACTTAAAACATAGCGGATCGGTGAATATATAAAGCTCGAGGGGTTTGTTTTCGCTGCAGGTTTTGGTCGTCCGGCTCTCCAATTTATTTTCCACGATCTTCACCCTTCTTCTCCGGCATGTTCCGGTGTGTTGATCATATGTTGGGCGGTGAAGGCGAGCCTGGAAAAAAATTCATCCCTGACTTCGCCTTCCAAATGAACGGCGTCCATTGCCCTGGCCATACAATCCAGCCATGCCTTTGCCCTTTTCGGGGTGATGGGGAAGGAAAGATGCCGCCGCCTGAGCATCGGGTGGCCGTGCTCCTGCGTGTATAAAGGGGGGCCGCCAAGGAATTGGGTAAGGAACTGTTTTTGTTTTCTCGCTGTTTCCGTCAGATCATCCGGGAAAATCGGACGAAGATCCGGGTGCTTGGAAACATTTTGATAAAACTGGTCCACCAGCTCATGCAGCTTTTTTTCCCCGATGATCTCGTACAACGTCCTCGCTTCCATGTGAACGAAACTCCCTTTTTTCGGTAGGCTTTGCTGTTATTTTATCAACGCTGAAAGGATAACACAAATATCTCGCACCGGAAAAGGGGAAGATGGGGATTTTCGCCGGCAACTTCCGCAAAAAAGCCGTCCGGCGCGCTGCCGAACGGCTTGAGTTTAAACTTTCAAATCCTTGAGAATCGATCTTACATAGTGGACGGTTTCTTTGAACGGCGGTATGCCGCCGTATTTGTCCACGTTTCCGGGGCCGGCGTTGTAGGCGGCGAGGGCCAATTCCACCGAGCCGTACCGGTCGAGCAGCTGCCGCAAATATTTCGAACCGGCCATGATATTTTCATAGGGATCAAAAATGTTTTTCACGCCCAGGCTCTTTGCCGTCTGCGGCATCAGCTGCATATAGCCGCTCGCTCCGGCGGGACTGACGGCAAATTGACGAAAGTTTGATTCCTGTTTAATGACCCGCGCAATCAGTTCGGCGGGCAGCTGGTAGCGTTCGGCGGCCTGCCGGATGATCGCCCGGATGTTTTCCGGCGCGCCGCTTTTTACAGTGTTACCGGTTCCCGCTGCCGCTTCCGGTCCGCCCGTTTTATCGGGAAAGGACGCAGGAGGCAATGGATTTTCCGATACGGGCGGCAAAATGCCGCTCGTTGGCGGAAAAGCCGCCCCGTTTGGCCCTTTCTTCCCTTCTCCCCAGCTGTTCAAATAAAGCTGGAGGAGATCGGAAAAGAGTGAGGCGGAAACATCCGGAGCATCCTCCGGTTTCCTTTCGCCCGCCGTCATCTCCCGGATGGCGGACCATTCGATCCATGCCTGAATTTGCCGGACATCCATGTACATCGATCCCCTTCTTTACGATTCTTCGTTCCTTTTGATCCATTCCTTATAGAAACGCATGATTTTATTCTCCGTCTTTCTCCGGGGGATCCGGCACCGTTCCAGCAGTTGTTGGAAATCCCGTTCGCCGGAAACCGGATCGCCGGTTTCATATTCCAGTTCAAAATCTTCTTTATTCAAATATACACTATGATCAAGGACAAGCAACCCATTATTGTAATTTTTTTCAGCCCGCCACGTCTTCAATTTTCCGAAGGGGCGGAGCCGGGCCGGCTCGATCCCCAATTCCTTTAACCGGCCGGCGAGCTGCCCGTCCGGAAAACGGCCTTGGCCGGCGATTTGCGCGGCCGCGTCGGGAGTGAGCTTTTCCGTCGTCTCCAAAAGCCCTCCGGCGGCAGGCTCCTTCAACGTCCATTCCCACTTTCCTTCCTTGCCGCGGATCCTGAGGGCGCATCCCATTTTTTTCAACGCGAAGTCTTCCGTATCGAAATACGTGTTTTCCTGGAGTTTGAAATCCGCGGGCTGAAAGGAAAAAAGCCCTTTGATCCGTTCGAATTCCTCTTTTGTCAGCAGATTTTTGAATTCGATTTCCAGCTGCTGCATTGTTCCACCTGCCAGTCCGTGGCGAACAGCGCCACCCAATCTTATTATCGGCAAAAATCTTTGCCGGTGAAGGGGAAAGTCCCCCGTCCGCCTGGAATTTTCGATGAAGTCCAGGAATTTGTGTAATAGAGGCGGGCGCAAAGCCGTTCCATTTCCGGAAGGCGATGTTCCCTTGACTGGGAGCAGGATTTTACACAAACGGGAGGACTTGATCGAATTTTCTTCACGCGCAGGCCTTCACCGGCCGGTTCCCCGTCATGCTATGATGATAGCAAAAACAGGGAAAAAAGAACAGATTCCCGGCCGGGATGGTTGCAGAAACGGCGGCTATCATGGAAAATAGGGTTGGAAAAGGGAAAAACCCACCCCCGGGAGAGGAGTGGAAAAATGGAAAACTGGGATCATTTTTTGGAACCGTACAGGCAAGCGGTGGAAGAATTAAAGGTGAAATTGAAGGGGATCCGCAACCAATTCGAGCTGGAAGAAACCCATTCTCCCATCGAATTTGTCACCGGAAGGGTAAAACCGATCCCGAGCATTTTGGATAAGGCGAAGAAAAAAAATATACCCCTCGACCGGATCGAGGATTTGATGCAGGATATTGCCGGATTGAGGATCGTCTGCCAGTTTGTCGACGATATTTATACGATCGTCTCCTTATTGAGGCAACGAAAAGACTTTGAAATCGTGGAAGAAAAGGATTACATCAGGCGGAAAAAGGAGAGCGGCTACCGTTCCTACCACCTGATCATCCGGTATCCCGTGCAGACGATCCACGGGGAGAAAAATATTTTGGCGGAGATCCAAATCCGGACGCTGGCGATGAATTTTTGGGCAACCGTCGAGCACACCCTGAACTATAAATACAACGGCCATTTCCCGGAGGAAATCCAATTCCGCTTGAGGCGGGCGGCGGAGGCGGCGTTTTTGCTGGACGAGGAGATGTCCCTCATCCGGGAGGAAATCCGGGAAGCCCAAAAATTTTTTACGGAGAAAAAGGAAAGGGACCAATGAGAACCGACAAGGGAGGATGAACCGTGAAATTTGCCATCGTATCGAAAGGCGACCCACAATCGAACGAATACGTGCAAAAAATCAGAAGCTATCTGGAAGATTTTCGTTTCCGCTATGATGAAGACCAGCCGGAAATCGTCATCTCGGTGGGCGGCGACGGCACCTTCCTCTACGCCTTTCACAAGTATAAAGGGCGTTTGGAACATACCGCATTCGTGGGGGTACATACCGGCCATCTCGGTTTTTACGCCGACTGGGTGCCGGAAGAAATCGAAAAGCTGGTGATCGCCATCGCCAAATCCTCCTTCCGGATCGTCGAATATCCGCTGTTGGATGTGCTCGTCCGGTATAATCAGCCGGCGAAACGGGACTCCCAATATTTGGCTTTGAACGAATCGACGGTCAAGAGCGTGGAAGGGACTTTTGTCATTGATGTGGAAATCAAGGGGGAATTGTTTGAACGGTTCCGCGGCGACGGCTTATGCGTGTCGACGCCTTCGGGAAGCACCGCCTACAACAAGGCGCTGGGAGGGGCCATCATCCATCCGTCCCTGGAAGCGATCCAAATCGCCGAGATGGCGTCCATCAACAACCGGGTGTTCCGTACCATCGGATCCCCGCTCATCCTCCCGTCCCATCACACCTGCGTCCTGAAACCGGTCACCCAGCCGGATTTCCTTGTGACGGTCGACCATTTGTCCTTTTTGGAAAAGGATGTAAAATGGATCCAATTCCGTGTCTCCGAGAAAAAGATCCGCTTTGCCCGCTACAAGCCCTTTCCTTTTTGGAGCAGGGTCCGGGCTTCCTTTATCGGGGACTGACGGGCGGATGCGGCCGGCCAAGGAGCGCCGGATGCCGCAGGAAACATCTTGCGTTTGCGTAAAAAGGGGAAGGATACCGTGCCGAATTTGAGCTTGAAATGGGAAATCCTGCCGGAGGACGAGGGAAAAACGGTAAAAAAATTTTTGCGGGAGAAAAAAATATCCAGGGCGGCTTTAAATGCCGTCAAATACCGCGGCGGAAGCATCCTCGTGAACGGGGAAAAGGTGAACGTCAGGAAAGTGTTGAAGGCGGGCGACCTTTTGCAGGTTTTGTTTCCGGATGAGGAGGCGAGCGAAAAGCTTCGTCCCCAAGACATCCCGCTCAACATCCTGTATGAGGACGAGTATTTGCTGGTCATCGACAAGCCCGCCCCGATGGACACGATTCCACCCAGAAACAGGAGAGACGGAAGCCTGGCGAACGCCCTCCTGGGTTACTATGAAAAGATCGGGTTGAAAACGGCTCCCCATATTGTGACCCGGCTGGACCGGAATACGAGCGGGCTCGTTCTCGTGGCCAAATATCAACATATCCATTCCCTTTTGGCCCGGGCCCAGCGGTCGGGCGAGATCTCCCGCCGGTACATCGCCTTTTGCGAGGGGGTTTTTTCCGATCCGGAAGGGGTGATCGAGGCACCGATCGGCCGCAAGCCGGGAAGCATCATCGAAAGGACGGTTTCGGAAAACGGCCGGTATGCGCGGACGGAATACGAGGTTTTAAAGCAATACGACACGTACGCGAAAATCCTGGTCCGTCCGAAAACGGGAAGAACCCACCAGATCCGCGTCCATTTTTCCCATATCGGGCATCCTTTGCTCGGCGATTCCCTGTACGGGGGAAACACGGCAAGGATCAGCCGCCAGGCCTTGCATTGCCGGGAGATTTCCTTTTACCATCCGATCCGGGAAGAGCCCGTGACCTTCGTGAGCGAACTTCCCGAGGATATGCAAAAACTGGAGCAATAAAAAGGATGGCATTTCCCTCGCCCGCCGTCCGGGAGAACCTTTTCCCCGGGCGGAAGATTGTGTAAAATTAGTAGCAGATAATAATAGGTTCTAATAGGAGGAAGAAATATGATTTCTTTAAAAGGGAAAACCTTCGTCGTCACGGGTGTGGCCAATAAAAGGAGTCTGGCTTGGGGAATCGCCCGTTCGCTGCATCAGGCGGGCGCCCGTTTAATTTTTACCTACGGAAGGGAACGGACGGAAAAAAACATCAGGGAACTGGCGGCTACCCTCGGCGCCGACGATGCCCTCATCTTCCCTTGTGATGTGTCGGAGGATGAAAATATCACCGCTTGCTTCCAACAAATCAAAGAGGCGGTCGGCATCATTCACGGGGTCGTCCATTCCATCGCCTTCGCCAACCGGGAAGATCTGGAAGGGGAATATGTCACCACTTCCAAGGAAGGATTTTTATTGGCCCATCACATCAGTTCCTATTCTTTAACGGCCATCGCCCGGGCGGCGAAAGACCTCATGCCCGAAGGGGGAAGCATCGTGACCTTGAGTTATTTGGGCGGGGAGAGGGTCGTCCGGAATTACAACGTCATGGGCGTGGCCAAGGCGTCCCTGGAGGCGAGCGTCAAATATTTGGCGAACGACCTGGGGAAATACGGCATCCGGGTCAATACGATCTCCGCGGGCCCGGTCCGAACCTTGTCCGCCAAAGGGATACGCGGATTCGATGAAGTGTTGCGGGAAATTGAGGAAAAGGCGCCCCTGCGGAGGACGACGACTCCGGAAGAAGTGGGAGATGCGGCCCTGTTTTTGCTGAGCGATCTGTCCAGGGGGATCACGGGGGAAACGATCCATGTGGACTCCGGATTCCACATTATCTCGATCGTATGACCTCCGGATTCCCGGTGCAAAAATGGACGAACATCGGGAGGCCTTCCGGTGGCGTGAACGGAAGGTCCGAAACCGGCTCCCGGTTTTGCGCCGCCCGAAAGGGAATTTCCTTTCGGGCGGTTTTTTCGTTTGCCCGGCGGGGCTGTACCGGCGAAAGTGCAGGCGGATGCCGAGGCATGGACATGGGTGTAACGGGCCGGGGGGAGGGGCCCGGGCGCCCTACCGGCCTGCCGTGAAGATTTTTTGCCGGCGATCCGGAACCTTCCGGTTTTTCCGTCAGCCCCTTTCCGGGGAAGATTCCCTGATAGGCGGATGAACAGGATAAAAAATCCTGCATACAATGTTTTTAGAAAAGGAGGAAGGGTGAAGATGGGAGAAAAAACGAAAAAGACTTTGCCCGAACCTTACCTGTTCATCGACCGGCCGGAATTTTCCCGGACCCTTTTGCCCCTGCAACGCACGTTCCGAACACCCCTCGAAGAGGAGGAAGAGGCCTTCGCCGGCGCCAGCCCCTTCGCTGAGGACGGACGGGAAAGGGAAGGGGGAAGGGCGGATTCGGCGGAAGGGACGGATGAGGAAAAGCAAAAAGAGATCGCAAGAAAAATCCGCAGCCTCCTTTACCCGCCGGTATTGCCCCGTCCCTTTTGTACGGTGCTGATCGACGGGAAGAGGGTCCGCTGCCAGATTCTCAACAAACAAGTGGATCGGGTCCGTTTGAAAATTGAAAACGAACTTTTGGAAGTGCCGATTAAAGAGATCCAAGATCTGTTTTTGGATTAGCGGTACCGGGCGGCTGATCCCCCGCCGGAAGGGACGGGAAGGAAAGGAAGGGGGCGCTGGGGACCCGGCCCGGCCGGGGAATTTTTCGGCCCCTTTCCCGGCCCTGAAGGATTTAACGCCTTGAGTAAAAGGAGAAAGCTATTGACGTATAGTCAATAGCTTTTTTGAAAATTTTTCCTAGAGGTTGATCGGGGGCAGGCAGGTTACGGCGCTGAAATTATTGAGATCAGCGGTTATGCAGACATTGGTATTTTCGAAAGGCTTCGGATCCTTATCCAGATCTTCCAGCAAATCTTCCGCATCCTTTTTCGGATCTTCGAATTGCAGCAACTCCAAAATCGCGCAACAAGTCTTCGGATCCACATCGACGACCCTGAATACGACAGAAACCCCGACATTCACCTTCTCATGCAATCCGCTTCTTTTCACGCCGACACCGACAAAGGGGCTGCAAGTGCCTTTGCAGAATAAAATGACGGGGATCGTATTGAAAGGACTCGATTTCGTTCCGTGGACCAGCTCCTGAATGGCCCGGTTGCAGCTGGTGTCACATCCGCTGTCTTCCACTTCGTTTTGCGCTTCGACAATATCGAGCAGCACATTGCATACACAATTCCGGTCATGGTCATGACGTTCCGGTTCGTGTCCCATAAAAACCCTCCTTTTTTAATACATGTATCCGAAGTCAATATAGGATATGATCCGGCATGGAGCGGGGAATCCGTGAAATGCCTATTTTTTTGCGCTTTTTTCCGGCGAAAAAACGGCCCGGTGAACATATACATGAAATAAAACGGTTCCGGGGAGGATGCGGAAATGATCGCGGAAAACGGCTGGGTGCTTGCCCTCATCGGATTGGCCGCCTTTCGGGTGACCAGGCTGCTCGTCTACGACAAAATTTTTGAATTTTTGCGGGCCCCTTTTTTCGACGAAGTCACCGAAATCGGGGAGGACGGCAAAGAGGAAACGTATCTTGTGCCGAAAAAGGCGGGCTGGAAACATGTTTTCGGGGAATTGCTGAATTGTTACTGGTGCACAGGGGTCTGGGCGAGCCTGTTTTTAACCCTGCTTTATCTTTTTTGGCCGTTCTGGGGCGAATTGATCGTATTGGTGTTTGCCGTGAGCGCGGTCGCGGCAATCATAGAGACCGTTGTTCAAACTTTCCTGGGCGATTGAAGAAGCGTATTCCGACGGTTCTTCATATGATAATAAAAAATGGAGGTTTTCCATATGAAAAGCAAGGAATTGCCCGCCGTAAAAACAAAGCCGCTTTCCATGAAAAAACGGAAGAAGGGATGCGGCTGCGGCCGGAGAAAATCCAAATCCGACCGGCAGGAATAAGGGAATTTGAGGGGACGCCGGACAAGAAAGCCGGACGAAGGAAAGGCAGTCCTCCGAAATCAAATGTTCCAGGCTCCGCAGGGGAAGGAAAAAGGGACACGTCGCCTTTCCAAAGAAGGCAACGCCCCTTTCGTCTTCCGCTGTCCCCCTTCCAAACCGCTTTCCCCGGATGCCGTTTTTCCGGGGGAAGCCGGAAGCTGGGGAAAGAGATAAGCTGAAAGGAAATCCTTTCGGCTTATTTTTTTGTGTTTTCGAAAATATCCTCGTTCCGTCCTGATAAAAAATCCCTTTTTTGCAGAAAATAATCGGGGAAACAAATTTTGAACGGGAAGGGACACCGATGAAAGGAAAAAGATGCGCCATTTTATTTCTCGCCTTCTTCACCGCTTTGAGCGGCTGCAGCCAGGGCGAAGGGAAGGCGGTCGCGGGAAATATGAATGAGGCGGCCGCGGTTTCGCACGATGACGGAGAGGAACGGGAAAAGGCGGAACAAATGAAGGAAGCGGCCTTGTCCATGAAGGAAATGAAAAACGTCTGCCTGGTCAAAGGGAAAAAACAGACCGTTTTGGCCTTCCAAGTTTACCATCGCCACCGGTTTCGGATGGAAAAAATACAGAAGGACCTGTCGGAAGAAATGAAAAAAAGGTTTCCGGACGAAAAAATCACCGTTTCCTACGATTTTAAAATCTTTCTGGAAACCAGCCGGCTGATCCATAAAATCCGCTCCGGAACAATCAGCGGGGAAAAAGCGGAAAAGGAAATCGGCCGGATCGTCCGTTTGAACAACGAAAAAACGTAAAGGAGGAAGGATGATGGCGAATCCGAAAAAAACGCCGGAACAAAAGGAATATGAAAAACTGGAAAAAAAGCATGAAGTGAAGCGGCCGATATGGCGCAACTGCCTCACCGCCTTCTGGGTCGGCGGGCTGTTCTGCGTTGTGGGGCAAGCCATTACATATTTTTACATTTATTTTTTCAACTTCACCGAAAAAACGGCGAGCAATCCGACGGTCGCGACGATGATCTTCCTATCGATGGTTTTGACCGGTTTCGGGATTTATGATCATATCGGCCAGTTCGCCGGCGCGGGAAGCGCCGTCCCGGTAACGGGATTCGGAAACGCGGTCATCTCCGCGGCGATTGAACATCGGACGGAAGGCTTCGTGCTCGGCGTCGGGAGCAACATGTTCAAGCTTGCCGGATCCGTCATCCTGTTCGGGGTGTTTTCCGCCTTCGTCGTCTCCCTAGTCAAAACGATCCTTTCGTATTGGGGGGGATAAGGATTGCGAAAAGGAAAGCAAACTTGGGAGTTTGAAAACGAGCCGGCCATCATTGCCACCGGGGTAACGGGCGGTCCCTTTGAAGCGCGGGGCAGGCTGGCGGAGGATTTCGACATCCTTCACGATGATTTGTGGATCAAGGAACAGTCCTACGAAAAGGCCCATCAGCGGCTGATCGAAGAAGCCGTCCAGGCCGCTTTGGAAAAGGCGGGGCTGCGGAAGGAAGATATCCACTTTTTTATCGCCGGCGATTTGATCAACCAATTGTCGCCGACGAACTTCGCCGCCCGGACCTACGGGATCCCCTATTTCGGGATATTTTCCGCCTGCGCGACGTCCATGGAAGGGCTCGCCCTTGCCGCGAACATCCTGAACCACGGGAATGCGGAATATATCGTAACCGGCGCCGCCAGCCATAACGGGGCGGTGGAACGGCAGTTCCGCTATCCGACGGAATACGGCGGCCAGAAGCCGCCCACCGCCCAATGGACGGTAACCGGCGCCGGCTTTGCCGTTCTTTCTTCAAAAAGGGCGAACTATCCGAATGAGCCGGTCGTTTCCCGGGCAACGATCGGCAAGGTCATCGACATGGGCATGAACGATCCTTTCAACATGGGCGGGGCGATGGCGCCCGCCGCCGTGGAAACGATTTTTGCCCATTTCCAAGACACCGGATTGGATCCCGCATATTATGATCTCATTGTTACCGGGGACCTTGGGAAGATCGGCAGGAGCACGGCGCTGGAGCTGCTGGAGAAGAAAGGGATCAAATTGACGGAAAAGCAATTCCAGGACTGCGGATTGCTCATTTACCGGGAAGATCAGCCGGTGCAGGCGGGGGCGAGCGGGGCGGCTTCTTCGGCAACGGTCATCTACGGCCATTTGCTGAAGCTCATGAAAAAGGGCGCCATCCAAAGGATGTTGTGCGTGGCCACCGGCGCCCTGCTGTCCCCCCTTACCGTCCAGCAAAAGGAGACCATTCCGTGCATCGCCCATGCGGTCGCCATTGAAATAAAACCGGGACGGATGCACTGATCTGGGAAATTAAGGAAGGTTGGGCGGGAAAGGGGTCAGGAGGCCGGTTCGTTTTGCTGAAGGAACTGGCCGGCGTGGATCCTGGAAGGGGCTGCCGGGGTCCGGTACGGGCGAGGCGGCGAAAATACAAACGGAGGCAAAATTTCGTGAACAGGACCGCCCCACCACCTTTAGACTTGCGAAATGCGGCAAAACTTGCAGAAAAGCGGAATTTACGGGGTTCGGGAGCATGCTGTAAAAGAGCGGCAAAGATCACAAAGCCCGGACATTCGGAACGGCACGGGCTGGATCTGGAGAACCGCGGGAATCCGGCGAAAATGATGGGAAGGACGGGCTGAAGCCGGGAAGCGGCCCCGTTTTAAGGCCGGAGAGGGAAGGCCGGCGCTGCTCAAAGCCGGAGAAATCCGGACCGGCTCTTTTTCAGGCCGAAGAAGATCCGGGTCTTCTGGCCGGGGGAAAGTGAAGCCGGCCGCATCCCTTTCCGGCGCAAGATTTGGGAAAGAGCCGGCGGCCGGATCCAAAACGGGCGGCGGAAACGGGGCAAAATCCAAAAAACCGAAAGGAAAGGCAAGGACGGACGGCCGACTGCGGCGGACCTGGCGGATCGTTCAAAATCAAAGGAACGGAAGGGAGATGAAAAAATGCTGGCCATGTTTTTTTGGGCCTTTGTGGTAGGGGGAATCATTTGCGTCATCGGGCAGCTGCTGATGGATGTATGCCATTTGACGCCGGGGCATACGCTAAGCCTGCTCGTGGTGGCCGGCGCGATCCTGGACGGATTCGATCTGTACGAGCCCCTCATCGATTTTGCCGGAGCGGGGGCGACGGTGCCGATTACCAGTTTCGGAAATTCTTTGGTCCACGGCGCTTTGGAGGAAGTGAAAGCCCACGGCATTATCGGCGTATTGACCGGCATGTTCGAAGTGACCAGTTCGGGGATCTCTTCTGCGATCATCTTCGCCTTCATCGGGGCGTTAATCTTTAAATCCAAGGGATGAGGAAGACTGTGCCGCGCGCCGATATCGTCCGTAAGCTGCAACATCGTTTTGAGCCATTCGATGAGGAGGAGCGGGCTGCCCGGAATGTCCGCCCGGCTTCAATGTCCGTCATTCGAGCCAGGGGACGAGGGGCAATGGCTCCTCTTTCGCAAAAAAAAAAAAGGATGGGGAATCCCATCCTAATTTCGTTTCCTGCTGGTGGGTTATTTGTTTTAAATAAAGCTCGCACCAACGATAATCAACAAGATGAACAGCACGACAATCAACACAAAAGAGGAGCCATAGCCACCGCCGCCGTATCCATAACCGCCGTATGGGTTGCCATAACCCCAGCCGCAGCCACCGCCGCCGAAGCCCCAAGACATACCTGACTTCACCTCGCTTTTTGTAATGTCAATTTAGCATATGAATCCTTGCATAAAAATGTATAGGCGGCTTTCATTTCGGGAGGAAATTTCGGAGGAAGCGGCCTGTCCCTCTTGCTGCCGGACGGCGGGATTTTGCCTTGTCCGGGGGCGTGGGGCTTTTTCGCCGCCGGGAAAAGGCGGACCGGTTCCCGTTCATTCAACCATTTTTGCAAGGAGTCCGTTTTTGCCGAACCTTTTCCCCCGATCCGCATAAAATATGATAGCTTATGAAGGAAGGAGCGGGGGGAAGGGATGGATAATCTTTTCTTTAAAAATATCGAGAAGAAGACCGGCGTCAATATGAACGAAATCCTTCAGCTGGCATCATCCTTGCAAAATGCCAATTTCAAGGATGAAAAAACGGTCCGGGAAGTCGTCCGGCGGGTGTCGCAAATCGCGAACCGGCCGATCAAAAAGGAATTGGAGGACAAAATCGTAAAAACGATCGTCAACGACGGCCGGAAGCTGGATTTTAACACGATCTCGAAAATGATGAACGAAAAAAAATAGGTGCCCTTCAGGGCACCTGTATCATTTTTGTGGAAACATTCCGAAAAAAATGGCATGATAAAGATAGGAGATCTTCCATGCGCGTTCCATACGGAATGCAAAACGCTTGTTTCCGCATGCGGGATACATAAGCTTTGCGGCGGAGGAACGATTCGGCAAACCTTTGGAAAGGGGGAAGAAGGTTGGGGTATATCCCGCCGGTCGCCCATCATGCCACGGATCTTTACGTGTCGCGGAGTGTGAACGGGGAGGCCCGCTATAAAATTTCCCCGCTTCCGGCGGCAGCCCGCATCAAGAAAACGGCCTCCGAAGGACAAAACGGGTCTTTGCAAAAAAGCCTTTTCCGCCAAAACGGAAAAGGAAACGCCATTGATCGGTACATCTAAAGCGTTTGCGTCCCTCCTCCTGGCGGAAAGTTCCGTCGGTTTTCAGAAAGAGGAAAGGGACGCTTTTTTTTCGGCCCTTTTATTCCCCGCATAGGTCTGGACATGCAGCGGCGTATTTGCTTTCCATTCCGCATAAAGCACTTCTTTAACGTCATTTGCGCCTTGCATTTTCAATTGTTCCATGAGCTGTTCCTTCGACCAGCCGATCAGCCGCAAATTATCTTCCACGATTTCGCCGTCAGAAATGATGGAGACGGCTATTTCCGCCGGCGGGGAAGGGATGTTCAAATCCTTTTTCGTCACGTAGTCGTAATCCGGTTTCTTCACGACGCTGATCGTCCCGTCGGTTTCCAAAATGGCGAATGCGCATTCTTGGATGGAAAAGACATCTTTGGACCGCAGCAGGTGCTTCAGCTGATCGAGATCCATCCGGTTTTTTTTCAAGGCCTGATAGTCGATGTATCCGTTATGGATGATGATGGATGGTCCCCCTTCCAGCAGCGGGCGGGTTCTTCGGTATTTTTGCGTCAGCCATTCCGTGACATAGATCAACAGGCCCCAAACGAAGATCGAAAACAAGATTTTTCCCGCGGTGACGTTTCGATCATACATGGCGTTTCCCACAAATTCCCCCAATATTAGGGCGGAAATGAAGTCGAAGGCGGTGATTTGGGTGATTTGGGATTTTCCCAGGAATTTCGTCACCGCCAGCAGGGCGGAATACCCGATGATCAGCTCGAAGGCCATATGAAGATAATCCACGGAACAACACCTCGTTAATAGAAGGTCTCTCTATCTATCATCACCTTTTCCGGAAAAAATAAACGGGAGGAAAAAATTTTGCCGGGAGCTTTCCTGGGGGAAAATAGCGGGGACATTCCGGCCCGTTTCCAATCGCAAGCCGCGATTTCTTTCTGCTTTCGCTGATATGGGAGGTAAGGGTTTGGGCCGATTTCCGCGAGGGGAGGGGCGACGCTTTCCGTAAGACCTTTGTCTGTCCGAGAAAGGAGGGGAATAAATGACGAGCCATACAGTGCCGCATTCTGTAAAACCTGTGATACGGCGAGAAGCCGTTTACGGCGCAGGGGATGTCGGAAACTTCCATCGGCATCGGCCGGAACAGGAATGGGCCGGGGATGCTTGGGATCGGAACCGGGCGGGGGGTGCGGTCCATTGGCGGGGATCGGAATCATTCCCGGCTACTATGTAGAAGTCGGTTTGATCATCGGGTGCGGTCCATTGGGGGACCGGAACCGGGCAGATGGGGGCCATTGCGGGGAAAGGAGCCGGGCAGCGATTTGCCTTTTCCAGAAATTCTCCAGAAGCTCGGTATGGCGGCTCCGGAACAAGGAGGCCGGATTCCGGCCATCCGGAACGGCATGAGCCGGGAAACGGAGCGGAAGGAATATCTTTTTTGCCTTGCTTGAAGGCATTTTTCAAACTTTTGGCCGAACGGATCGGGCGGAACATCCTTTTGCTTTTGCCTTCCCTTGCGGGATCCTTTCCAACTTTCACCGGAGCGGATCGGAAGGATCCGCATTTCCCCTTCCGGCCGGACAGGTTTTTCGGCACCCGGCCTGCCCCGGACCTCCGGAAAGAGGAGGCCGTTCAACCTGCAGATTTTAATGGACATAGAAAAGGAAGCTGCCAAAAGGATCCTTCCTTTTGCCGGCTTCCTTCTCTCAAGTCAACTGTTTTTCCATCGTGCGATGGGGGATTCCCGCGTCCAGGAACTCCTCGGAAACGACCGTAAATCCAAGCTTTTCATAGAAGGGGATAGCGTGGGTCTGGGCGTTCAGTTTCACTTTTTTATACCCTTGTTTTTTGGTGTACTCGATGATCGTTTCCATGATTACCTTACCCGCCCCCATTTTTCGGGCTTCGGGCAAGACGCAAATCCGCTCGATTTTCCCGACGCCGTCCACTTCGCGAAAACGGCCGGCGCCGATCGGTTTTTGATCATCGGAGTAACAGAGAAAATGGGTGGAAGTATTTTCATATTCGTCGATTTCCAGCTCCGGAGGGACGTTTTGTTCCTCCACAAAGACGGTTTTGCGGATGTTCATCACCTGGTTCAGCTGTTCTTCATTCTCTGCGATGATTACCTTCAAATCTCTTCACTTCCCCAACAAAAAGGTTTCATATACGGTCCATATGCCGTCGTCCAGCTGGTACAGAAGGTGGAAACGGTCAACCGTTTCTTCAAATTCCACATCGATTAGCCGCAGCTGGCTGTAGACGTCGGCATGTTCCCCGTTGGAAAGCTCCTGCCCGATGGTAATATGGGGCACGAACTGGTTTTCCGAAGGGCTGCCGAAAAATGGGTCTTCGTTAATCTCATTGTACAGGTTCACGAGAACCGGCGTCGGTTCGATCTTGATGTAAATGACGTTATTTAAAGGGTGGAAAGAGCTGATCTTCGTCGTTCGCAAAGGAAACGGCCGGTATTTTTGGGCAATTTCCTCCAGCTTTTCCGAATATCTGGGCAAATCTTCTTCGTTGATGTCGAAAGGGCCTTTTAAGGTCAAATGGGGAGGAATCAAAGCGTATTTCGGATCATAGCGTTTGCGGTAAGAATTGGCGAAATCCTGAAGCTTTTTGGAAGGAAAAATCGCAATGCCCGCTTTCATGACAGACCTCCTTTTGGATTGGTTTTCGCGAAGAAGGGCAAAAAAGATCCGGAGTTAGGCGAAGTTTTTTCTATTATAACAGAAAAATTGATTTTTAAACTATTACCGTTACCTAACACTTTTATGGAATTTTTTCATTCCGCCGGGAAAAGGAAACTCAGCCCCCGCTTTAAATCCTTTTGCCAATATTTCCACGTGTGATTTCCCGCGAATTCTTCGTAAAAATATTCCGAGGGCCTTCCTTCGATCCATTCCTTCAGCATCCGGTTCGGCGTCAAAAAATCGGCGATTGCGCCGTCGGTCGTCTTCACGGCCGTTTCCTGCCGGCCGACGACATGGTAAATTCTCAAAAGCGGCCATTCGGAAAAGTTTTTCGTCCGTTCGATCACATCGCCGTTCACATAGGGGGAATGGAGCAACAAATTCCCGAAGGTGCGGGGATATTGCATGGCGGCCAGCAGGGAAACGGTGGCCGCCAGCGAATCGCCGGCCAAGGCCCTCGACGATCCGGCGGGCGATACAGGAAATTCCCGTTCAAGGGCAGGGAGAAGTTCATGGGCAAGAAAATACAGATAGGCTGCGTGTTTTTCGCCGGATGGATGATATTTGCCGCGCCGATCATGCACATCCCGGTAGGGGACGCCGGCAAAAATGGCGGGCTGCATCCGTTTTTCCCGGATCAGTTCATCCATCGTCTTGGCGATCCTGCCCAATTGAAAATAATCCCGGCCGTCTTGGGCGATGATCAGCGGATATTTTTTGAATTCGGAATAAAAAGGAGGAAGGTAGACGAACAAAGGGACCGTTTCCGCCAACGCGCCGGAACGGACCGTCAGATCGGTTACCGTACCGCGTTCCATGGGCCTCACCTGGAGAAAGTTTTATACAAAAATAATAACATAATCTTTCCGCATTTGGCTTTGAATTTATGCGATCAAGGTTGGGAATTTCCGTTTGTTTGCCTTTGCGGCGGGCAGGGCGGCAAAAATCCGGTCCATCCGGAAACGGCGAATGCCCCCTTTGGACAAATCGAAGGCAAGGACGGCACCGCCGTCCAATTTGCGCGGAAGGACGATCCTTTTCGTCCATTCGCCCTTTTCGGACAGATAGATGATTTCAACGGGAATTTGTTCCTTAAGGCAACGGTGAAACAGGTCCATCGGAATCCCTTCCTTTTCTTCCAGTATAATCGAACATATGTTCGATTGCAAATGGAAGACGCGGAAGCCTTTCTGCCTCCTTTCACCAGGGCAGCTTTCGATTGTGAAAAGGCTAGCGATCTCAGGAAATCGGGCAGCGCCATTCCCTGATTTTTTCATGAAACCCTTGCACTTCCAGTTACGTAAGGAGGTATGATCGAAGGGGAGGGGCGGGGAGGCGAGCCGCAAGGCCCTTTTAAGCCTGCTTGAGGAAGGGAGCCGACGGGCCGGCCGGTCACGCGAAACCGGCGGACAGCAAGTGAGCACCATCGATTGATCGGATCCGACGGAAGCTACCCGCTCACCCGCCGTTCCCCTTCGTTTCCGCTTGTCCGCGTTTCCCGTGGAAAGGAGGCCGGGAAATGGCCCCCCCAGCCCCTGAAAAAAGAATTTGCCGATAAGAAAGGAAGATCGCCTTGAACCACCAGCCAAGGAATCCGATGAAACTCGCCGATTTTTTTCAACTGTTGAAAATGGGAAATCCGTCCAAACCCCTCATCGCCGCGGCGCTCTTTCTCGGCCTTTTGGAAACGGGGGCGGGATTGGTCGTCCCGCTGTTGACGAAAAATCTGATCGATCAAATGTCCGACGGCGGCATCGATTGGACGATCATCGTCTTCCTTCTGTCCGCCTTTCTTTTCCAGACCGTTGCCGGCGGATTTTCCTTCTACGCCATGACGTACGTCGGGGAAAACATCGTGGCGCGATTGCGGGAAAACTTGTGGAGCCGCGTGTTGGACTTGCCGGTCTCCTACTTCGACAAACACGAGTCGGGAGAAACGATGAGCCGCATCATCCAGGACACCAATATGGTCAAAATGCTGGTGACGAACCATTTCGTTGCCTTTCTTTCGGGCATCGTCTCCATTGTCGGTTCGGTCATCATTTTGCTCATCATCGACTGGCAGATCACCCTCATCATGTTCCTTTCCGTCCCTTTGGCGCTTTTGGCCATCTTGCCGCTGGGAAAGATAATTTATAAAATCGCCATGCAAAGTCAGGATGAAATGGCGGCGTTCAGCGGACATCTCGGGCGCGTCCTCCATGAGATCCGCCTCGTCAAGGCATACAATGCCCAACCGGCTGAAGAGATGGAAGGAAAAGAGGAGATCCGCCGGCTGCTCCGCTTCGGTTTGAAGGAGGCGAAGATCCTAGCCGTCGTATCTCCTTTCATGACGATGCTGATCATGCTGGTGGTCGTCGTCATCATCGGCTACGGCGGTGCGCGGGTGGCCTCCGGCGCGATGTCTCCCGGATCCCTCGTCGCGATCATCATCTATCTCTTCCAAATTGTCATGCCGTTCAGCCAGTTCGCCTCCTTCTTTACCACTTTCCAAAAAACGATGGGGGCGACGGAGCGGATCGTGGAAATGTTGAAAATGAAAGGGGAAGTAGGCGGCGGGAAAAAAGAAATCGACTTTGGAAAGCCGCTTGCGTTCCACAACGTGTCTTTTGCCTATGAGGAGGGGAAAATGGCGTTGAAGGCGGTCGATTTTACCGCCGAACCCGGAAAAACCGTCGCTTTTGTCGGGCCGAGCGGGGGCGGGAAGACGACCATTTTTTCCTTGATCGAACGGTTTTACAAACCGACGGAAGGCATGATTACGATCGGCGGGGAAAACATCGAAGCCTTCGATCTTCACAGCTGGCGCGGCGCCATCGGCTACGTCTCCCAGGAGAGCCCGATCATCTCCGGCACGATACGGGAAAATATTTGTTACGGCATCGAAAAACCCGTCCCCGAGGAAAAAGTGAAGGAAGCGGCCCGGCTGGCCAATGCCAGCGAATTCATCGAGAAACTGCCGCAAGGGTATGACACGGAAGTGGGGGAAAGGGGCGTCAAACTTTCCGGGGGACAAAGGCAGAGAATCGCCATCGCGAGGGCCCTTTTGCGCGACCCGAAGCTGCTTTTGCTGGATGAAGCCACGTCCAACCTGGACAGCGAATCGGAAGGCCTCGTGCAGGAGGCGCTGAAAAACTTGATGAAGGGAAGGACGACCTTCATTATTGCCCATCGCCTTTCCACGGTCGTCGATGCGGATACGATCATCGTCATTGAAGACGGCAGGGTCACCGGCCAAGGGACCCACGAAGAGCTGCTGGCGGCCCATGCCTTGTATCAAAAATTGGTGAAGCAGCAGTTTAAGATGAAGTAATCGGGGAGGGCCGCTTTGGTCGGCGTTCGGCAAAGGGGGCCCCATGGCTTGCGTTGAGGGAATCGGGGGAGGTCCCGTCCGGCACTCGGCTTGTTCATGGGCGCGGCTCCCCGCCGTCTATCGGCTGCGCTTTAACGGTTCGTCAAAAAACGGTTTTGGTCCGGATCCGATGAGGGATCGGGCCAAAGCCATGCCGGATCCGGCCGAGCGGGAAGGGAGGTCGGAAACAGGAGATCCTTCCGTTTGCGGAATCGGGGGCCGTTTCAAGCCGGACTGCCCCGCCTGTCAAAGCGGCAATCGAGTTATTACACGTTCTTTAAAATGCCCCGAATGGGAGGAAACGCCTGTCTCACGGTTTTGAACCCGCGACAGGCCGCCGATCCGTCCTCTTGTCTTTCAGGAGAAGGCGCGGTCTTGGTCAAAGGAGGAGGGAGGCGCAGGTCCATCCTATTGGGTTTCATGATTTCCCCTCATCGTTAAAATCCCTGCCGCCAGGCTGAGGAGATGGGTGAAGAAAAAACCTGAATCGAATCGGTTGCCTAAAGGGGATTTCCGGCATACTGCCAACGAATCCCGATTCGGGAAACGTTTTAGCGGAAAAATTTTTTTGATCCCTGTTGACAAACAGGCCAAGATGCCTTATAGTACTAAATGTCCGGCAAAAATGATTCCGTAGCTCAGCTGGGAGAGCACCACCTTGACAGGGTGGGGGTCGCTGGTTCGAGCCCAGTCGGAATCATCGAACATCAAGGAAACCGCGTCAAATCAACGTTTGGCGCGGTTTTTTCATTTTATTGACTTGACGGCGAATATCGTTGACCGTGTTTCTGTATACGATACGGAAGCGGCATTGTATTCGATCCATGAAGTGCTTCAGAAAAGAGAACAGAGGAATTGATATCGAAATCATTCATACGGATTTGGATCCCGTCGCGGTCGACTTCAGTTGCCCATCGACCGAGAGAATTGGAAAAATTTTGGAGAGGAGTTTGGCTGTGGCTGAAACCGAATGGAAAGATATTTGGCAAGAGTTGGAATCGTTAAAGCGGGAAAACAAATATTTGCGGAATTTATTGGATGTGACCTTGGATAAGGTCGTCGAGATTGAACGGCGGATAAACCGGGTGGAAGAAAAAGTGAATCCGGGATTGGAACTTTATTATCGTGAAAATAAAGGGATCGGTTATGCGGGAAAATATAATTTTGAACAAATCGATGAATCCGCCCGCGAATTGATCAAAAGCTTGTTTTATGAAGCGGCCAAGAAAATTTCTTCGCCAAGTTTCGAAACATGGTTTACGGGCACCATTACGGATGCGCGGCTTACAGAGGATCTGCTGATTATTTACGCGAATAATGACTTTGGCCGGGATTGGCTGGAGACAAATTACAGCGATCTGATTCACGAAATTGTTGCTAAATTTTTGCAAAGGGAAGTTCAAATCCAATTCGTTAAGGACAGATAAATATTTTACCGCCCATCAGGAACCCCTGCGCCATGGCGATGGTGGACTTTATGCCGGAGCAAATGGAAAAGAAAATATGGAAATTCAAAGGATAAAACCAACCAAATGGTTGGCATTTTTTGTCCGCCCGGCATGGTGCAATCCGTCGGATCTGGGCATGACGAATCGTTGCCGTTGTAAGCCGGGGCTCCTGATCCCTTTTTTCTTTTTGACCGGGGGAAACTTTCTGATGACGAATCGTTGCCGTTGTGAGGCGGGATTGATTGAAGCAAATGGAGGTATAATGAAATTGCTAACGCCGCTGCGGGAAATTTTGCCGGACGAACCGGCCTCAAAAAAACTCGATTTCCTTTGAAAACGAAAGACGGTCTTTTGCAAGAAGCACGGCCGTTTATTTTTTTGAGACGACCGTCCCGCCCGTTCCTTGGGTAAAATAAAGGGGAAAACCCATTTGGCGGCAATGGCACCGCATCGAAACTGATAGGGAGGGAGAGCCCGCATGGATCGGGTGACGTTGATCTTGGCGTCCGCTTCTCCACGGCGAAAGGAATTGATCCGACAGCTCGGCCTGCCGGTCGAGTTTGCGGTCAACAACGCCGATGAATGCGTCCAGGGTAATCTTCCGCCGGAGCAAGTCGTCGAGCGGCTCGCGGAGAGGAAAGCCCGCGCGGCTTATGAAGCGATCGGGCCGAGGGAGAACGCCGTCGTGGTGGCCGGCGACACTGTCGTTGTCTACGGCGGGGAGATTCTCGGAAAACCGAAGGATGAGGACGACGCCTTTCGCATGCTCTGCCTGCTGCAAGGGAAAACCCATGCCGTTTACAGCGGCATCTCCTGCATCGCCTGCGCCGACGGCAAAGTTCTCACCGGCCACAGCCGGACGCTCGTGACGATGAAACCGTTGAGCGATGCGCAAATCCGCCGCTACATCCGGACCGGCGAGCCGATGGACAAGGCGGGCGCTTATGCCATTCAAGGCCTCGGCTCGGCCATCGTGGAGAAAATCGAAGGCGATTATTTCACGGTCGTCGGGCTGCCGCTCGCCATGCTTGCGGACATGTTGGCGCAGCTGGGTGTTCGCGTGCTTTAAAGCTTTGTCCGGATCGCGGGGCGGCCGCCCCGTGAACCACGGCCGGGCCGGACATCGGAGGGTTTTTCGGAAGTTGCCGCCGAAGTTTCTGCGGAAAACCCATGCGGCCGACTGCCGGGCATGGCGAAAGCAGATGTTTTGAAGTTTCCTGCCGCGCGTTTTACAATCTAATTAGACACCTGCCCTGGGCGGGTATCATCCGATCGTAAGGAGGAGTGAAGCCGTATGGCGAAAAAAATTGCCGTTGTTATGACGAATGAGTTCGAGGACTCCGAGTACGCGAAACCGGCCGAAGCCTTTAAACAAGCCGGGCACGAATTGACCGTCATCGAGAAAGAAAAAGGCAAGACCGTCACGGGCAAACACGGTGAAGTGAAGGTTACCGTCGATGCGTCGATCGATGAAGTGAAACCCGAGGATTTCGATGCGCTCTTTATCCCGGGAGGGTTCTCGCCGGACATCCTTCGCGCCGATGACCGTTTTGTCGATTTCGCCAAAGCGTTTATGGATGCGAAAAAACCGGTGTTTGCGATCTGCCATGGTCCGCAGCTCTTGATTACTGCAAAAACGCTGAAGGGCCGCAAAGTGACCGGCTACAAATCGATCCGCGTCGATCTGGAAAACGCCGGCGCGAATTTCGTCGATGAAGAAGTCGTCGTTTGCGGCAACCAACTCGTCACCAGCCGCACCCCGGATGACATCCCGGCGTTTACCCGCGAATCCTTGAAACTTCTGGCCAACTGAACAATCATTTGGGTTCGCTTGGAACTGTCCCAAAAGCGTTCGCACTGTGTGCGCTTTTGGGATATTTTTTTGGGCAAAAAATGAGACCGTACCTTTGGTAAAAAGCGAATAACCTTATAGGATCAATCAAGAATATGGGGAAGGCCGGCGCGATCGGAATGCAATAAAGTATTTGCGTACATCCGTATTCCATCCGACTTTTATAATGATGATTCCATTAAAACCTTAATATGGATATAATCAGGATAAATGAAATGGCAAGTGGGGAAAAAATATGAAAATTATCCGAACAACTGATTATGAGACGATTGCAAAACTGAATCAGTCCGTCCATGATTTGCATTATGAATTGTATCCCAAATATTTTAAGCAATATGACTATGAGGCAATGAAAGAATTTTTCAAAGGTATTATTCATGACGAACGTTTTATTTTTCTCCTTGTCGAGGATGACGGCGAAGCGATCGGATACGCTTGGATCGAGATCAGAAACGATCCGGAAACCCCTTTTAAAAAGGCCTATAAATCCGAATATGTCCATCAAATTAGCGTAACGGAAACCAAGAGAAAAAAAGGCTATGGCTCGAGATTAATGAAAGAGATTTATGAAATTGCGAAAAACAAAGGAATAGATTGGGTCGAATTGGATTATTGGATTGAAAATAAAATCGCCAACGATTTCTACAAAAAACTTGGATTTAAAAAATACAGGGAATTTGTCCAAATAGAAATCAAATGATTATTCGGTTCTCCCACGGAAAAACGGCATGTCTTCCGTAATCCGGAATAAATCTTTCACAAAATGATTGACAAGATGAATACGGGGAAGTCGAAAAATTTCTGTAATGGATTTCGCTGGCAGAATCGCCGTACGGTTGCCGGGAATATCTAGGTTAAATCATTTCTTTCGCTGGTTTCGCTGCCCCGAGAATAATGATTGACGAATGATTGGCGTCCGTTGGATACGGTCTTTTTCTGCGCTGGGGCTTCCCCTTCAACGACAGGAGAAATCCCACTTAAAGGAAAATCATTATTTCTTCTCAAGGCGAAAAAGGATGGATCATTTGGAATGGTTTGGCGTCCCATAAAATCATATGTAATCACCAGTCCATGACAAGGATCCTCTTCCTGCAGATCCTTTCGCGTACCCACATCATCGAAATTCGGCAATTGTCTGAAAAACAGGATTTCCGAGGACGGAACAGGCAGCCGTCGCCGCGGTGGAGATCCGGGAGTGGCACCCCGCCGGAATCCTATGTTCGTGGAGCCATGGCAAGGACGCGATGGCTTTTTCCTTTTTCGTATTTTTCATGTTACTTTTCCCTGAAACAATCATCATTTCTTTAAGAAGATAATTAGAAAAAAATAAAAAAGAATTATAAATTCCCTTTACAAACCCTTTGTTCTATGTTATATTAGACTCGCAGAGATGATCAACCTTCAGCAAGAGGAGATGCCTTTGAATTGCGCCCTTGCGACATGGGGCTAAGTCCCCATTTATGTATAACTCCGCGCCCTGTCGAAGGAACACGGCACTCCCGAAACGGAGTGCTTATGTCCGCTTCGATTAGGCATTTTGGACTTCATCGGCCATGGAATGCTTGCATAGAAAAGTCTCTTTTTTGCGGGAAAAATTTTAAGGTATTAGGAATACTTTATTAAGAAATTGAGGAGGTATAATGATGATCCGTGACAAAGCGCTACGATTCGTTCAAGAATTAAAAGATCAATTCGGCAAGAAAGAAATGGAAGCGGAAAAAGGGTTGGCAGTTGAATTATTCAAGTTGCACGCCCTGTTTTTTGCCATGGAGGATGAAAAATATGGCGAGAAGCTCGCGAACATCGTGACCAGGGAAGAACTGAAAAATCGCCCCGGAAACGTAAAGGAGATTATCCGATCATCGTACCGGATGCTTGAAAGCTTGGAGCCTTCCCTCTCCGGCGTGTTTCTTAACGACTCGTTCACGAACATCGGGGAAAACTCCCTATATAAATTGGTGGTCCTTCTTGAACGATATGGATTATCAAGAACGGAATATCAAAGCGATGGGGCTGCGGCCGTTTTTTTTGAAACGTTAATCAAAGAGCTGCTTGCCTCCTCCAAAGATTATGATTTCACACCCGATGGCCTGGCCCGGCTGATGATCCGCGCGTTAAAGCCGACCGGCGGATCCGTCTACGACGGAACGGCCGGGATCGCGAATCTGCTCGTTGAAGCCCACCGGTACGCGAAAACCGAAGGAAAGGATGTCTCCGTTTTTGGGCAGGAGATTCATGAAGAGTTATACGGGATCGGCAAACTGAATTTGTTTGTCAATCGCATCTTGCCGGATCGGGGCGACCTGAAACTGGGCGATACGATCCGTGACCCGAAATGGCTCGAAGATGGGCGCCTGATGCAATTTGACTATATTCTCATGAATTTTCCCTTCGGTTTAAGGGATTGGGGATACGAGTTCGCCGTCAATGATCCTTACCACCGGTTCGATTTTTACGATCTTCCGTCAAAATCGCTTGGGGATTATTCCTTTATCTTGCATGCATTGGCTTCGTTGAAGCCGGAAGGGAAAGCGGCATTGATCGTACCTTTCGGAACGCTGGTCAGGGGTGCGGCGGAAAGAAAAATCCGTTCCATGCTGATAAAAGACGATGTCATCGAAAGCATCGTTTTCCTTCCGAATCATTTGTTTAGCGGAACGGCCCTTCCCGTGGCGCTTCTTCTGTTGAACAAACATAAACCGGACCATAAAAAAGGCAAGGTGCAAATCATTAATGCCGAAGGGGATTATGAGCGGACGAGAACACAGAAATATTTGACTTCCAAACATGTCCGGAAAATCGTTGAAACCCTCGAGGCCTATGAAAACAAAGAAAAATACTCCCGGATTGTTAAGATCGATGAAATTGCCGAGAACAATTGGGATTTAAACCCGACCTTATACTTCATTCATGTGGAACTGGACACGGAATTCGGCAAGATCGTTTTTAATAAGAAAAAATACGAAAACGAAGCGGAAAATCTAGTGCACATCGGGGACATTGCGGAAGTCATCCGCGGCGTCAATCTGCCCCTTCGCCGGGAAACCGAGAACGGGGATGGGGAGTTATTCCCAGTTATTCAATTACGGGATATCGAAAACGGAGAAATCCGGTTTGATTCCATCGATCAATTTCCGGTGCAAACGAGGGATCTGCAGCGGGTAACCGCTCGGCCGGGCGATATACTGGTCTCGGGCAGGGGGACCCAAAAGAAGATTGCAGTTGTTCCGGAATACGACGGTACGATCTTGGTATCGCACATGTTCATTATCATCCGCCTCCATTCGCCGGAAGAAATCAGTCCGGAATACGTGAAACGTTTTTTGGAAAGTCCGGCTGGCCAATATTACTTTGAGGCCCATCAAAGCGGCTCCATCGGGACGGTATTGACTCCTTCCGACATCCGTTCCGTCGAGTTGCCCTTGCTTCCTGTCGAGCGGCAGCGGGAGATGATCCGACAACTGGAAGAGGCGGATGAAATCCTTCGCAAGGCTTGTGAAATCAGAAAGGAAAAGTATTTGGAAGCATATCAAAAAATAGGCATCGGACCGTTTATCCGGCCGGTGTCAAAGTAGGGGGGACCGGGCGTTGCAAAAGAAACTTCTGCTTGCATTCAGAGACGTTTTGAGAAGACGGGGTTTTTGGGTGGAGCTCACGGATGGGGAATTGGTTTTGGACCCATGGTATTCGGATGTCAACTTCTTCGAAATGACCACGATCTTAAAAGTATTGCGAATTAACTTCGGAATAGGCAAAAGAGGAATTCGGATCTTGCCGAATGCCCATGTTTCGGATGAAATTTTCCGGCAAATTGAGCGTTTTGACCGGGAAAAATGGTACTCGTACGGCATTTCAAGATGGCAAGAAGTCCCGGCCTTTTGGCCGCATGATTCGCGAAATGACATCCGCATAAAGGAATTGGACCGCGGGATTGCCAGCCTCGTATTTGCCTTAAATAAAGCGGGGTTATATACGACGATGAGCTGTGACGGTCATGGGAAAAGGCCGCCGAAGATTTGGATGAGAAGAAGGGAAGACGCGGGAACGATCCGGGACATCCTGACGGAAGCCGCTCAACAGGCCAGCTTTGCTTATGATTGGGAAATAAAGAAAGAATATCCGAATATCGTTTTAACGGCAAGGAAGCGGCTGTTCGCGGATGAATGGGACGTGGGGAAAATCCAGGACGATGCCGTCACTTTATCCGAATACATCTATAACAACTGTTGTTTCGCGCCCGAGAAACGGCTGAAGTTGTCCTAAGTATGCGTGCCGAAGACGTATGGAACGCGATATAATTAAAGTTGGAATCCATAGGCATCTCCGATGGATTTCGGGTTTTCCTTCAAATCTTTGTGGAAAAAATCGGAGCCACGCCCGGCGGACTGAAGTTCGGCAAATGAGACGTTTCCCATCCGCTTCTTTGTACATGATATCACGGACTCCAACGGAATTCGGATCTTCCCTTTGTTTTCAGCGAATCAAACCGGAAAAAGGCATAGAAACAGGAGGAAGAAGCATGACAGTAAAAGCAGACATCGATTTTCAAAAGGATTTATTTGAAGCGGCCACTAAAATGCGCGGGAGTGTGGCTCCTGCTGATTATAAACATTATGTTCTTCCGTTAATCTTTTTGCGCTATCTTTCTAACAAGTACGAACAGCGCCGAAAAGAATTAGAGCAAATTGTAAAAGATCCAAGCAGCGATTGGTATACGGAAGATGATGAAATGCGGCAAATCATCATTACCGACCCGGACCAATATAAGGCGGAAAACGTCTTTGTCGTGCCTGAAGAAGCAAGTTGGTCTTATATTATGAAAAACGCCAAGCAGCCGAATATTAAAGAGATTCTTGATAACGCGATGAAGCGTCTTGAAGAGGAAAACCCCGAACTGGAAGGGATATTGCCGCGAATTTACCAAGGTTCGAACTTACCGCCTGAAAACGTGGCGGGATTAATCGAAATTTTTTCTCGTGATGTATTTAGCGCCAATACGGATGACAGTGTAGATATATTGGGCCGTACATATGAGTATTTTATTAGTTCTTTTGCTGCTTCTGAAGGCAACAGAGGCGGAGAATTCTTTACGCCATCCAGTATCGTTAAGTTGCTTGTTGCTATGCTGGAGCCGAAAAGCGGGATTGTGTTTGATCCTGCGTGCGGCAGCGGTGGGATGTTTATACAAAGTGAAGAATATGCGCCAAACAAACACGCACTTTCGTTTTACGGGCAAGAAAATGTAGTAACGACCGTACGTCTTGGAAAAATGAACGTTTTGTTGCATGGCATCAATGCAGAAATTCGCTTAGGAGACTCGCTGTTAAACGATCAGTTCCCTGATTTAAAGGCCGATTACGTGATTGCCAATCCGCCGTTTAACCAAAAAGACTGGGGAGCAGACCGTTTATCAAAAAATGACCCACGCTTAATCGGACCAGTCACAAACAGCAATGCGAACTATATGTGGATGCAGCACTTCCTATATCATTTAAATGATACAGGTACCGCAGGATTTGTCATGGCAAACGGAGCGATGACAACGAATGTGAAAGAGGAGAAAGAAGTTCGTCAAAAATTAGTGGATGAAGGATATATTGACTGCATTGTTCAATTGCCTGAAAAACTGTTCTTTACCACAGGCATTCCATGTTGCTTATTCTTTTTAAGCAAAAACCGTGACGGCAAAAACGGCTATCGGGCGCGAAAAAATGAAATTTTGTTTATCGATGCCCGTAAAATGGGAACGCTCGTTAGTCGTAAGCAAAAAGCGTTGTCTAAAGAGGAAATTGATAAAATCGCAGCCGTTTATCGTGCCTATAAATACGAAGGGGCAGAAGGATACGAAGACGTTGTTGGATTCTGTAAAGTTGCAACAATTGAAGAAGTTCGGGCAAATGACTACAAATTAACGCCGGGCATTTATGTTGGGACGGAAGTATCCAATGAAGACGATGTACCGTTTGAAGAAAAAATGGCTGAATTAACTCAGCGTCTTTTAGAACAGTTTGAAGAATCGAATCGCCTTCAAGAAAAGATTAAGAAAGACTTGGAGGAATTACTGTGAGTAATTGGATTAAAGTGAAATTAGGAGATATTGTTGAACTAAAAAGAGAGTCATATCAACCCAAACCTGATGAGGTTTTACCTTATATTGGGTTAGAACATATAGGTCAAGGAACATTACGGTTAATCAGTGTTGGAAAATCAAATGAAGTAACGAGTACAAAAAGTTATTTCTCAAAAGGAGATATTTTATTTGGGAAATTACGTCCATATTTTCGTAAAGTAGTAAGACCTAAATTTAATGGCGTATGTTCAACCGATATTCTTGTATTAACAAGTAAAAATCCTAGGAAGTTCAATCAAACTTTCTTGTTTTATCTAATGGCTTCACAAGAGATGATTGATCTTGCTACAGCTTCTTCAAGTGGTACAAAAATGCCAAGAGCTGATTGGAAAGTGCTTCAGAATCTAGAGATAAGTATACCTGAAGATGTCAATGAACAGGAAAGAATAGGTAAGATACTCGAAACAATAGACGATAAAATCGATATTAATATTCGGATGAACAAAACTCTCGAAGAAATGGCCATGACGCTTTACAAGCATTGGTTTGTTGATTTTGGACCGTTTCAAGACGGGGAGTTTGTGGAGTCGGAATTAGGAGTTATCCCAAATAATTGGAAAATTGGTCAAGTTAAAGATTTGGCAAAAGTATTAAGTGGTAAACGTCCTAAGGTTAAAGATATAGGTGAATACCCTATATTTGGGGGAGGGGGGCCTATGGGAGTTACAAATGAATATTTGTATAATGAACCTATATTTATTACTGGTCGTGTAGGGACAATTGGCAAGGTATTTAGAGTTTCAAAACCATGTTGGCCTTCTGACAATTCTCTGGTTTTAATCCCCTTAAAAGCATATTACTATAGTTTTTTATATGCTGTTCTTAAAAATATAGATTTTTCTCTAATAACAGGTGGTTCGACTCAACCATTAATAACACAAACAAGTTTAAAGTCTATAAAAGTAATAATACCACCTGAGGAAACTATAGAACAATATAATAAACAAGTGTTAACATATTACAGTTTAATAGATAAAAATGATAACATTAATAAACAACTTAGTGAAATAAGAGATTATCTCCTCCCTCGCCTTTTATCAGGTGAAATTGATGTATCAAAAGCAGAAAAACAAGTAGAAGAAGTACTTTAAATTGGATATAAATTCGACTAGGAGGTGCAAGCAGCATGGCAACGAGACCTCTAGGTGAAACGGAATTTGAAGAGACGACGATTGAACGTTTAAAACGGTTAGGTTATGACTATCTTCATGCGCAGGAATTATTTCAGCGTGGAGAGCGGGAAAGTCTTCATGAGGTAGTTCTATACGGTCGGCTGGAAGCCTTCTTAAAGAAGGCTTATCCAGCTATACCGGAACAAGAAATCAAAAGGCTTGCTCAAATTTTGACGGCGCCGGATGGGGTAAAACTGATCAACCGAAATATGCATTTTCACCAAATGTTGACGAAAGGACTTGAGTTCTCTTATGAGGTAAACGATGAAACGTACACGCCTCATGTTTTCCCGATTGACTGGGAACATCCGGAGAACAATGACTTTTTAGTGGTTAATCAATTGCCGATTGAAGGGCGCATGTCCCGCCGGCCAGATATCGTTATATATATTAACGGTTTGCCGCTGATTGTGTTTGAGTTGAAAAATCCGAACAACGAGCAGGCGACTGTTTATGATGCATATACCCAAATTCAAAACTATACATATGATATTTCGCAATTATTTAACTACAACGCTTTTGTTGTTATTTCCGATAACGTGGAAACGAAGCATGGGATGCCGTTTGCCGATTACGATTTCTTTGCCTCATGGAAATCGATTGATGGGCGAAATGTCGATAACAACCGTGCTAATACGATGCGCACGCTGATTGAAGGATTATTTCCAAAAGACCGTCTGCTAAATTATATTCGTAATTTTATTGTCTTTTTGGAGGAAGGAAGCAAAATTACAAAAATCGGCGCGAAATATCACCAATTTTTTGGCGTAAACTTCGCTGTCAATGAAGCGATCCGTGCGACGCGGCCTGACGGAGACCGGAAAATCGGGGTAATGTATCATACAACGGGTTCGGGCAAATCGCTAAGCATGTTATTTTTCGCAGGAATTTTGTCTCGCCATCCGGAAATGGAAAATCCATCAATTGTCATTCAAGTGGACCGTAATGACTTAGACGAACAGTTGCATGATACGTTTGTGCAAGGGAAATCATACATCGGCCATGTGCATCACGCGGAGAATACCGAACAGTTGCGGACATTACTGAGAGGGGAAGCGGGACAAATTATTTTCTCCACTATTGAAAAATTCCGTAAAAAAGAAGGAGAAACCCGACACCCTGTTTTATCGGAAAGACGAAACATTGTTGTGATTGCCGATGAAGCACATCGCACCCAAGCCGGTTTTGCGGGCGGATTTGCCGCTCAGTTGCGTTATGCTTTGCCGAACGCTTCCTATATTGGATTTACGGGAACCCCGGTCGATTTTGTTGATAACAATACAGAAGAAATTTTCGGACATATTATCCACCGCTACGATATGGCTCAGGCGGTCGAAGACAAAGCGACATTGCCCATTTACTATGAGAGCCGCCTAATTCCGCTTGATTTATCCGCTGGGGACATTGATGAAAAATACAGAAAAATTATCGAAGAAGCAGGGGGAGACGATGAAGAGTCAGAGAGCTATAAAAGAAAATGGGCCGCTCTGGAAAAAGTCGTCGGTACTCCAAAACGGCTCCGTCGTTTAGCCAAAGATATCGTATCACATTTTAACCAAGTCGCCAATCCGTTTCAAAAAGCGATGATCGTTTGTATGAGCCGACGCATTGCGGTGGATTTGTATAATTATCTAAGAGAAATTCCGGAATGCCCTCCTGTTGAAGTGATTATGACAGGGGATGTATCAAAGGATCCTAAAGAGTGGCGAGAAGTTCAGCCGGGAAGCAAATATGCGCATATTAAATCGAAAAAAGAGCAAGAAGAAGTGAAAGCCAAACTTCGTGATCCAGAAGATCCTTTGAAATTTGTCATTGTCGTCGATATGTGGCTGACAGGAATGGACGCCAAACCGCTTTCTTACCTTTATGTCGATAAGCCAATGAGGGGACACAATCTTATGCAAGCCATTGCCCGTGTAAACCGAGTGTTTCCGGGAAAAGAAGGCGGTGTAGTCGTTGATTATATTGGCATTGCCACTTCACTGAAAGAAGCAACTCATAAATATACGCAAAGTGGCAGCACGGGAAGTCCTACTTATGATATTTCCGAGGCCGTTAACATCTTCATGGATCATCTGAAGGCAGTAAGAGGATTTATTCCAAGCAAGATTGATGTGCAAAACTGGCGCGCAAAACCAAAGATAGAGCGCGAAGACTTCATTGCAGATCTTGTTAACATTCTTTTAAACCGAGATCCCGAGGAATATATCCAAGCAGCCACCAAACTGGAAAAATCGTATCAGTTGGTGAAGCATCAGCCGGAAGTGCTTGAACTTGCAGATGAAGTCATGCTTTATTTCATGATGAAAGCACAGCTTCGCAAACATTTACGCCCGTCAACTGGGGGATCTAAGGAAAACAAAACATTAGAAGAGCGATTATCAGAACTTATTGACAATAGTCTATTAGCGAAAGAAACGGTTGACATTTTCCAAATAGCAGGAATTGAACGTCCAGATATCAGCATATTGGATGATGCATTCTTGGCAGATTTAACGAAAAAAGAGCATGTAGACTTGCGCTTAAAGTTGCTGAAAAAACTTTTAGAGGACCAAATTAAAGTGACATTTAGCCAAGGAAGCCCACAGTCAAAGGCGTTAAGCGAACTTCTAGAGAAAACGTTAAGGGATTATCATAATCGTGTCATTCAGGCTGCCGATGTGGTCAGGGTTATGATTAACATGCGCAAAGAAATGGAAGAAGAAATGCGCAAGCGACACGATTTGGGATTGTCAGAGGAAGAAATTGAATTTTACAAAGCGATTACTGCTATGGAGCAGGAAGCGTTCTCAAACGAGTTTCTTGCTAGTTTAATCCATAAGGTGGTCAAAGCCTTAAAGAAACAATTAGCCGTAGACTGGACAAGCCCTCACCGTCGAGATGTCTACGCTAAAGTGAAATTAGCCGTCAAGCAAGTACTCATGAAAGAAAAAATTACGGGTCAACAATTGCAATTCTTAACAAACAAATTCATGGAACAAGCCGAACAGCAATATAAAAACTGGCCAATGAATGCGTAACAACTAAAACAGATGTCTCTTATAGGGGCATCTGTTTTTGTATAAATGGTTATGAGGGAAGAAGAAATGCATGCAAGCAGGATTAGATAGAGAAATTATTAAAAGTCTTACAAGGATAGTAGAGTCGTTTTCACCATTGAGTGAAATGTTTCGGGAGCGATGATGTATAAAATTTTGTGTAAAACATTTTGCTAGACCAAAAGAAAAAAGGTAGGGTATTCTCTGATTTGGACCACAACACATTCCAGAGAAAGGAGAACCCTACCTATGTCTAAAAGTATACCGAATGTCGACTGGGCAAATCAACTGGAAAGTGTCATTCGTCAGTTTGTAAAGGAAAAATTAGAACTGATCATGCGGGAAGAAATCAAGAATTTCCTCGAAATAGAACAGGCCGGAACATCAAATATGAGAAACGGCTACTATCAACGAAATCTAGATACGCAATAT
>NZ_KB912889.1:0-3090 GCF_000383875.1 Caldibacillus debilis DSM 16016
GCCATATTGCGTATCTAGATTTCGCTGATAGTAGCCGTTTCTCATATTCGGTGTTCCAGCCTGTTCGATTTCGAGGAAATTTTTCATTTCTTCCCGCATAATCAGCTCTAATTTTTCTTTCACAAATTGACGAATAACACTTTCCAGTTGATTTGCCCAGTCGACATTCGGTATACTTCTTTTAGACATAGGTAGGGTACTCCTTTCTCTGGAATGTGTTATGGCTAAATCAGAGAATACCCTACCTTTTTTCTTTTGGTCTAGCAAAATGCTTTACACAAACTTTTATACATCATCAAATGTAATTTCATAATCGCTATCATTTAAATTCATTTCTTTTGTTCCTGAGTTTACAATTGGCTTCAAAGATAAAAAGTTAAAAAATTTTTCCATATATAATAGTGTATCGTATAGCAAACTTGATTCTTCAATCATACTAGAGAGGCTTTGTCTTGCTAAAAGAATTGATGAAGAAAAAACAAGAATATCACCAGGAGTAAAAATGCCATTGATAGCTTGTTCAATTACCCACCAAAAACTAAAGCCAATACCAATTAATCCAAGCAAAACTAACAATATGGAATAAATTGCTTGTTTATATCGGACATTTTTAATATCCTGATGAATTTTATTATAGACTTGGTCATATTTATTGATAAAAAAAGAACTTAGTTTGAAAAGTCTTACTTCTTTAGCGTGTTCTTTTGATAACATAACAGAACTATAATATCTCAACTTTCTTGAATCAGGACTACGGTCTACCATTGTCTCGAAAGCTTCTCTTTGTAAACGATAGCTAACAAATGCCTGCGGAAGAATTGAAATTAGTATAATCAAAGAAATTAATGGATGGAAACCAGTTAATAGAAAAAGCATTGAAATACCAGATATTCCATTTCTAATTACACTGGTTGCGAACACCATTAAATTAACAGGTCTCCATGCGGCCTCTTGTTCTATAACTTGAATATCATCATAAAACTTCGAATCCTCAAAGTAATATAAATCAGTTAATTTTGAGGATTTTTCCATCAATTGTCTATTAATATTGTATATTAATTTGTCAGTAAGTAACCCTTGAAACGTCATTTCTATTGGACTTATTATTGAACTTAAAAATGAAGCAATTAACCAAAATAAAAAGAAAATCATTAAATTCGTAAAGACACCTGTTGAAAGCTCATCAATCATACCTTTTGCTAACCATAAACTTAAAGCCGGTAATATACCCTGTAATGGTACGGTAATTAATAATATTGTTGTGTATAATTTTGATGACTTCCAAAATATAGGGAAAGATTTTATAAATAGTAATAAAAATTTATTAACCGTTTTTATAATTTTCATATTATCATCCCCATTAACCTAAGATGAATAAGGACGAGACTTGTAATCTCGCCCTTTTAGAATTATCTCCAATTTTTAGGATTCATAAATTTAGAAGTAATATAGTCATATTTATCATCTGTAATTGGTTCAATAGATTCAACAATATATCGTTCTCTCATAGGTCTATCTTCTAAGTATCTTAATACCCCTCCTCAAGTGTTACAATTGGAAATCTTCTGCCTCTTTCATCATATTCCCAGGCTTCGACTTCATCAGATAGAGCGGAAAATGCATCAAGATCAGGCTCCAAGTTTTCAAAAAACATTGTTGTAGGACATTGTACATAACAACTTGTCCTATACTTTCCACCACACGTAACAATTGGATGTCCCCCTGGTCTCCCTTATTAAACCTCACCATAGAAAACTGGGCAATTCCCAGCGCGGTCAACTCTAGTGAAAACTCGGAGTTTTCCCCCAAACGGAACATTAAACCAGTATTATCGCTGATTTCTACTTTGGAATCATTTGATACTATCAGTTCATTAACTCCTATAATTGTTCCTTCGACGAGAGGGGTTTTTCCGTCACTTAAATACAATTCTGCAAAATAACCATCATCTTTAGTTTTTGCACTTGTTACCCTGTAAGCCTTTTTTGGAAAATAAGCTAATTCTCCTTTTTTTAGATGGGCTTCATGTTCTCTAACTTTTAGATAATGACTTTTTCTAACAGCATAATCAAAAATCCTCCTGTTTTTTTTGAAAATACTGCTTTATAGATACTTTTATAGATCAGCACCGATAATATCCTTTGACAATAAACAGCAAATTCCTTTTATTTTATAAATTTTTATTATTTAACGCGATAAAAATTCAAATAAGTTTCCTGTTTCATTAGATCAAGCTAAACGTTTAAGCCGATACAATAATATGCTCAATAAAGTGGCTCGAAATTTAAATTCAAAAGCCCTTTTAAAATTCGAGCTGCTTGGTTTAAAAGCTCTTTCATTATCAAAATTATTTAAAAATGAAGATTGGGAAGGACTAAATGAAATCCTTCTTTTAGTAAATGAAGGCACAAAAGGAACGATTTAACTAAATTTATAAAAGGGCTGGAAGAAAAACGCAAACGAATAGATGAAACGCAACAAAAATTTAAAGAAAAACTAAATATGCTGGAAATTGAACAGGAAGAATTAGAAGAAACAGAAAGAAAAATCAGGGAAACTGAAAAGAAAATAAAAGAAAAAGTCAAATTTTTGGCCAGATATAACCATAAAACCCAACAGTTTTTGCTCAAACATCTAGGATTTTTGAAGATAAATTAGTCCTCGCCCGAAGGCTTGATTCAAATTGGCAAAAATCCCTTAAAAAGAAAGGTGTTTTAAATATTTCAAATCCCTCATTAGGTAAGATACAAACAGACATGGAGAGAGGGGCCGAGGACTTTTTCAATCGGAGTTTCAATCCATCAAAGGTAAGATACAAACATGGAAGACTTCAAAGAAGGAGAAACCCTCTTTGGATTGTTTCAATCCCTCAAAGGTTAGATACAAACTGTCGAAAAGTCCGAATATAGCTGACGCCATTTTACGTTTCAATCCCTCATAGGTAAGATACAAACGGAGGTTGATGTCCCCGAATATCGAATTGAGGTATTGTTTCAATCCCTCATAGGTAAGATACAAACACTCAGTCCACTTCAAAAACTGAATATCGATGAAATTGTTTCAATCCCTCATAGGTAAGATACAAACCCT
>NZ_KB912889.1:4716-49084 GCF_000383875.1 Caldibacillus debilis DSM 16016
CCGCAAGTTTCAATCCCTCATAGGTAAGATACAAACTTTCAACTGCTCCTTCCCAGGTCTCGCCCATATGGTTGTTTCAATCCCTCATAGGTAAGATACAAACGCAACAATCCGGAAATCAGAGAGAAAGCCAAGCAATTGTTTCAATCCCTCATAGGTAAGATACAAACCCCAAAAAATATTGAGAAATCAATGTTTGGAAAAAATTCCTAAATTCTTTAATTAGCATTATACGGCATAGGGATTTTTTTGACAATACCCGGGGATTACTTGATTTGCAAGGATTTCATAGAGATTGTGAAAAGAAAAACAACTGTCGTCGATCCCCCGGGGTTTGTGCGCTATTGGGGGTCGACGACAATTTCGGGACCCGTAATTTCAATCGATCGACTATTGCCGAAAAAACAGGGAAGGATTTTCCTTCCATTTATCCCGTTATCAATTCTGTAGCCGGGCTGTTCCTTATGCTGCAGTGCGATTTACCTACTCAACCATTTATGCAGTAATCTACGCCCAGTCCGAAACATAGATGCCGGTGAGCGTTTTATGACACGGTACTTTCCGCAACCGTCGCGGAACATTTTCAACCCTAGGGGAAACTTTGTAAAATGAAACCGATCCGCCGGATTCTCCCTTTAGTCAAAACCACCCCGCCCAGCCGACAAACCGCCTCCCGTTCGTTCCGGAATCCGGTCCTCGTCCGAACCTACTTCAGCGCCGCTTCCTTATACGCCTGCAAATCATAGGCGCGCAAGCGGCGGGTGTCCTCCATCTGCCCCGCGATTTCCAGGACGGAACGGTGGTGGGTGAAATAAATCAACTGCGTCTTTTCGGACAAGCCGTGGAGAACTTCCAGGGCGGCCTTCGTCCGGTCGTCGTCGAAATTGACGAAAATGTCGTCAAAGATCAGTGGGAGCGGGCCGTTTTCCTCAAGATGGCGGTCGATGAACGCCAGGCGCAGCGACAAATAAAGTTGGTCGCGGGTGCCGTCGCTCAACTCGGCGACCCGGCGCCGGGTGCCGTCTCCGTCAACGGCTTCGATATAGGGCTCGGTTCCTTCGTATTCCACGGACAGGCCCTCGTAACGGCCCAGGGTCAGCCGGCTGAAAAACCGGCTTGCCCGCTCGATGACCGGGGATTCGTTTTGTTCCCGGAACCGCTCGATTTCCCGTTCGAGAAGCCTTTTCGCCAGTTCCACCCGCAAGTACTCGTTCCAATACCGGTCGACTTCGGCCCAATGGGCTTCCGCTTCCTGGGCGTTTTTGACCGCGTCCGCCTGGCTTCCGTCCAATTGATCGAAGGCCTTGGCCAAATCCCAATATCGCTCTCTTTCCTCCTGCAAAATCTTTTCCAGACGGCCGCATTCATCCCCCAGTTTCCCGATTTCGTCCGCCAATCCTTCGGGGTTTTCCGTTTCCTTCACTTCCCGTTCCAGCTGTTCGAGGGGAAGATGGTCGCCCGCTTCCCGGATCAGCTGCTCCTGTTCGGAGCGGCTTTGATCCAGCGATTTGTAGGCTCTCGATTTCTCCACGAGCTCGATTAACGCTTCTTCCGAGCCGCATCCGTATTCTTTTTTGAACCCGTCGATTTGGGAGCGGCGGGCTTTTTCTTCTTCTTTTGCCTGATGCAATGCCAATTCCAAACGCTTCCGTTCCGTCTCCATGCTTTGCCGCCGGACAAAGCCCTCTTTCGCTTCCGACAACCGTTGATAAGCCTGGCGGATAAAGGTTTCCGGCGACGCGAACGGTTCCCCGAGTTTTTCCGCCAACGCCGCGGCCTTCTCCTCGAAGGTTTGGCAGTACGCCCGTTTTTTCGCCAGGGAGGCTTCAATTTTTTCCAATTCCAAAAGGCTTCCGAACAAATCCCGCAGCTTTCCGATATACTTGGCGGCGATCTCCGTCGCTTCCGGGAGATGGGGAAATTTTTCCCGCATATCTGCCCATTCCCCGGCCAGCTGTTTCAGCCGGGCTTCGGCTTCGTCGAGTTTCTCCTGACACGCCTTCAGCTTCTCGTCGGAATCCCGTAATTTTTCCTTGGCATTTTCGATTTTCCTTCTTTTTTCTTCCTCATCCCGGATGATTTTTTCGCATTCGGCCAGGAAGGGTTTCAGCTCGCGGGGTTCCGCCGTCCGGCGAAAGGGCGATGCCGCGGAAACCAGGCGGGCGAGATCCTCTTGAACCTCCGCCACACTTTTCGCGTATTCCTGCTCCGCCCGTTTCCAATCCTTCCAGCCTGCCTGCATCGGAGTGAGGAAATGAACGAGCCACCCTTTCATTTCCGCGGGAGATTTCGGGTCGATGCCGGCCGCCGCCCACTCCTTTTGCCAGGCTTCCCGGAGGGATGCGAAGACCGCTTGTTTTCCTTTTATTTGCCCTTCCAGCCGCTCGATCGCCCTCCCGTTTTTTTCCTTTTGCAGGAGGAGCTGGGCGCGCTGGGCGGTGCGGGCGGATTCTTTGCGCAAAAGATCGGCGATCCGGTCGGCCTCTTCTACCGATTTTTCAAAGGCCTCGGGCAAGGACCGTTCCCCGGCAAAAGCGCGGACCTCTTCCGGCGCAACGCCCCCTTCCAGCCACTCCCGTCGGATCAGCCGCCAGCCCGCATCCCGGAAAGCTCTTGCCTCGGTCAATTCCGCTTCCGTCGGCACGGGACCGTCCAATTCCAACCGTTTCAGGGCAAAATCGATCTCTTCCTGGTCTTGCCGCAATTTTTCCAGCTCGCCTTGCAGTTTTTCCAGTTCCTTTTCCAAATCCTCCCAACGATTTTGGAACCGTTCGATGGTTTCCATTAAAGGAACCGGCAATTTCTCGAGTTCCTCCCACGGCCCGCGCCACAGGGATTGGGCATGCAGCAGGGCATCCAGTTCCGCTCTTTTCCGCTCGATTTCCTCTTTTTTCTTGGACAAGGCGGCCTCCAGATCCCCTTTTTCCCGGATTTCCCGGACAAGCCGCTCCAGGCGGGAAACGTCTTTCGGTTCGCCGAGTGCTTTCAGTTCCGCGACGGCCTTTTCCCGGTCGGCCCGGATCTCCGCGAAGCGCTCCAGGATGCGGTCGTGCTGCGCGCGGGCCGTTTCCGCCGCTTCGGCAAGGGCGAGGATTTTTTCCTCCTCGGCAAATGGGATGCGCAAGGCCGAGGCCGATTCCAGAGCCATGCCCGGCGCCAGGGAGTCAAGGAGAGAAACCAATTCCCTTTCCTTGGCTTCCCGCTGTGAAACCTCATTCGGAATCTCTTCCCGGAGCCGGGTTATATATTGTTTGAGCCCTTCGTACAAGGATTCAATCTCGCTTTCCATTTGCAGGACGAGGGGATCCTGCCGGAGCAGTTTGATTTCTTCCTCTTTTTGGCGGAGATCACCCTTCAGGGCTTCGATCTTTTCGGCGATTTTTTTCCGCTCCTCGATCGTTTGCAAAATTTGTTCGTCCAGGTCTTCGGAAAGAACGGGGCAGCCCGCAAGCTTGTCCAATCGTTCCCGCAGCTCCCACAGCTTGCGGAAGGATTTATGGAGGCGGTTCACCCTTTCCAGTTTTTCCTTTTCCCGTTTCAGGGCGTTGATTTTCCGTTCCAGCTCCCCGATCTTTTTCGCCGCCGCCTCCTTCTCATTTTTCAGGCGGTGCCAGTCTTCCCCTCGGATCGCCGACGTGCGGACGGCCCTTTCCGCGTCGGTAAATGCCCGATACGCAAGGTTGACCGCCTTTTTGGAATTCGACGGAAAGCGCGGATCCAGCAAGGCGGAAGACCGGTCGGACAGCTCCTTGACAAGGTTTTGCAAAAAGGCGAGCCCGCTCCCCGTTTCAAAGAGGGAGATGCCGGCCTGTCCGCCGGATTGCAGCAAGCTTTCCCCGCCGTTTCGGAGCCTTTCATGATCGAAGCCGAACAGCAGGGAAAATTTCTCCTTATCGTAGCCGTTCAACAGCTGAAAGAGCCGTTCCTCCGTGACATCGGATTCTTCTTCGTCGAGGACGAGCTGGCTGTATTTTTTCTTCCGGACGAGGCGCAAAGGACGGCTTTCCCCGTCTTCGATCACGCCGGAAAGCTTGGAACGGGAGATATAGCGGTTTTTCCAGGGACCTTCGATCTTCCCGCCGAAGAGCCAGTCGAGGAGCGCCTGCAGCAGGGTGCTTTTCCCCGCTTCATTGGGGCCGTAGATCAAATAAAGGCCGTTTTTCTCTTTCCCGAAGTCCAACCGGAAATCTTCCCCGCCGGCCAAATGTTCCACGCCGAACGAACGGATCTTCATGGCCTTCCCCCCTTCGTCAACAAGGCGAAAATGTACTCGCGGGCGTCTTGCAAGAGCGGCTCGAGATCTTCCTCCGTTTCCACCCGCGTGGCATCTTCCCTCCGGATATAGGCGCCAAGTTTCGCCTGAACGGCTTTCACGTCCCGCAAAAATTCGCGGATCAGCCCTTCATCCGGCTCCCCATCGATGTTTCGCCGGAATGCAGACAGGGCGTCCTTTCCGCTGGCCGCCCGCCCCCTTTCTTCCGGCGGCTCCGTGTGAAATTTTACTTTTTCGATCCAAATGTCCGCATTCATCATTTGCCCGGCATTGACGATTTCATGGAAAAAGCGGTCCCGGTCCTGCTGGATCGTCCGGTGCAGGGGGGTTCTTCCGAAAAGTTCCACCCTGACGGCCAGAGGATAGCCCGGGTTTTCCGCGGCGAGGGCGGACAAGGCTTCTTCCACCCGCCCGGCAAAATCGCCGATCGTTTCGGCATCGGTCAAATCCACGGAACAAACCTGCCAGCGCAGCACGTCCAGGGGCCGGTGCTCGACCGACACCGCGGATCCGTCCACCTTCACGAGGGTGCAGCCCTTCTCCCCCGTTTCCCGCACGTGCCGGCCCTGGATGTTTCCCGGAAAAACGATATGGGGATTCTCTCGGACCACCTGCCTTTTATGGATATGGCCGAGGGCCCAGTAGTCGTAACCCTTCTGCACCAGCTCTTCCGCCCGGACCGGGGCGTACCGTTCGTGTCCTTCCGCGCCTTCCAGGGACGTATGCAAGAGGCCGATGTTGAAATAGCCGGGGACGGGATCGGGATAGCCGGCGGCGAGGTTCATCCACACCTCCCGTTCTTTGTATCCCTGCCCGTGGATGGCCACCCGCAAGTCCTCGATTGTCACAGTGGCCGGGCGGTCGACGGGAAATTCGGTGACGTTGTCCGGGAGGACGAGCCGGCGGGTGATGTTGCTCGCCGCATCGTGGTTGCCTCGGATCAGATAGACGGGGATCCCCCTTTCCCTGAGGCGGGCCATGCAGGAGTTGAAAAAGAGACCGGTGGAATAGTCCTGCCAATCCCCGTCGTAAACGTCCCCGGCGATCAGGACGAAGTCCACCCCTTCTTTCAGGGCCAAATCGACGAGATTTTCCAGGGCCCTCCGGGTCGCCAGGCGGATTTCATCAACCGGCGCATCCTCTTTTTTTGACAATCCGCGCAACGGGCTGTCCAAATGCAGATCGGCGCAATGGATGAAGGAAAACATGGAACCCCCCCTTAAGAACCGGTTTGATTTGTTTCCAATATAGCAAACGAATGGATGTTCGGCAATCCTTTGCAAAAAAATCCGACGGAAGCGTGCCGTCCTTCGGCATTTCGTTTTCCGGCGGCAAAAAGGTTCGAAGCCGGGTCGGCGGGACCAACCGGAAGACAAAGGAGGGCGGCGTTGTCCTTCCCGGTTTCGCCAGGTTGGGATTGGAAGGAACGGCCCCTTTCAGTTCGTTTCAAGGAAAAACCGTCCAGGATTTTCCGGCAAGGCCTGGTTTGAAAAGGCATCGGCGCCCCGATCCTCGACGCGGAAAAACGCCGGGTTCCCGACCGGACGATTGAAGATGCCGGCATCCATTCCCTTTCACCGGGAAAACGTTTGAGGAGGATTCGGACGTCATCCCCTGCTGCCGCTCGTCGCCCATGCCGCTTTCTCCTGAAAAGTTCAAGGGTCCTCCCCGGGCTCCAAGGAAGTCTTTCTTGGGGAAAAATGATCCCCGGAATGCAATTTTTATCTTTCATTCAGGAAAAATCCCGCGGGAATGATCAACGACGGCTCCGCCATCTTCAAGGGGGCTAAAAAGCGGCCTGCTGATCCCACGAACATCCAAGAAGCCATCCGGTTTTCAATCCCCCCGGTTCCGCCGGCAAAAAATGGAGCCGCAACCTTGGAAAACATTGCGGCTCCTTCTTCGGAACGGACCGGGCCTCCCGGTTCCTCTTTTGCATTGGATCCTGGAGGTGGCAAAAAAGAACCCTTTCCCGGACCTGCTCCGCGCAGGGATCTTCACCCCCCTGTACGGTCCCATCACCGGCAAAAAGCACCCTTTCCCGGACTGTCTCCCCGGTTCCCGCATTAAGGGCTTGCCGGGAAACCCGTGCCCGTTCCCATTGGCAAAATATTGGGCAGCTAAAAACTCGCGGGATTACGGACCCGGTCCGTTCGGAATTATTTTTCTTGACAGTCATGCGTTCACCGGGAGACAGTACCCGGGCCATTCGGGATTGTCCTCTTGGCGGCCTTCGGGAGCTCCCGATTCCGGCGAGACGGAATCCGGATTTTACGGTTTGGTGTAGGTATATACCAATTCATCCTTTTCCGGATTGTAATCGACATGCAAATCATGGCCGTCGAAAAACCAGGCGTCGCTTTCTTCCACGTAAAATTCAATGCCGTCCGCCTTCACGGAAACGGCGGCATCAATCGGTTCATTATCCTTCGCAAAGCCGAGGGCGTAATTTTTTTGCACCGGGCTCGACCCGTAGATTTGCACATAAAATTTGATCTTGTCTCCTTCTTTCAGCCCCATTTCCTCTTTAAACCAGGCGAGTGCCGCCGGACTGACGGTAATATTCATGCTTTTCACCCCACAGATGATCATTTGGACATGGATAATCTTATTTTATCACTACTTCCCTTTTCTTTTCCGGCGAAACGCATTGACATTTTTTAAAAATTTGAGGCGAAAGCGTTCGGGGGACCCAAGACGGATCCTGCCCGAGGTCTTCCGCCGTCCGGCGTCGGCAGAGGGGCAGGCCGTGAATCCTTTCGGCCGATCCGGTGCCTGTCCTTTTTCGCCCATGGCCTGCTTGTTCGACGATTCGAACCCGCCAGTAAAGCAAGGGCAAAAACGGGGCATTTGCCTAAGGCAAGCTCAGACCTCCACCGCCGGAAACCTCCTGCCGCTTTCGGATCCGAAAAACCTTCGGAACGGTATCGGCGGCCGGCGGGCCCTTTTCGTCGTCTTCACCTTTGCCCCTGGAAGAGGCTTTTTCCCGTACGCGAAGGCGGCAGCCGGCACTTCCTTTTCCTCAAACGCATTCCTGTCCTGACATTTGCAAATCACGTCCCAATTGCATCCGGCACTCCTTCGCCCCAGCCCCTTTTCATGGATGGACCTTTTCTCCAAACGCCTACCGGGAGGGCCTCCTTTTCAAGGGAACTCCGAACGGGACCTTTTGGCAAGACGCATTCGTCCTGGATTTAACACCACCTTTTCATGGGAGTTCCGAAACGTGACAGGCTTAATCGAATCGGATCAGCACTTTCACCGCATCGGGGCTCGATTGCATAGCAAGGGCGGTTTTGATGTCTTCCACCGGATATGCGTGGGTGATGATCGGTTCCAGCTTTATTCGGCGATGGGCGATTAAATCCGCGGCTCTTAAAAAGGTCGACGGGTTGATAAACGAACCTTTAATGGTGAGCTCTTTTTCGTAAATGTCGAACGGCCTGACCGGCAATACTTCATCGGGGGAAGGAACGCTGAAAAAGAGGACCGTTCCTCCGCGTTTTGCGGCCTTTAAAGCCGTTTCCATCGCCTTTCTGTTTCCCGCGCATTCGATAACCACATCAAACTGATCCGCTTCGACCGTTTCATGGACGGGATCCGCCGCCCGGTCGGCGCCCAGCTGCAGCGCCAATTCCCTCCTTTTCTTTACGGGTTCGCTCACCATGACGGAGCTGGCCCCGCTCAAAAGCGCCAGCTGGGTCATGATCAATCCGATGGCCCCGCCGCCGATCACGGCCACCTTTTGACCCGGGGAAATGCCCGCCCGGTCGATCCCGTGCAGGCAACAGGACAAGGGCTCGGTCAAGGCGGCCGCTTCATAGGGAACGGTTTCCGGCATTTTCACCGCATTCGCGGCGGGGACGATGCAATATTCGGCGAATCCCCCGTTCCGGCTGACCCCCAATGCGTTCAATCGCCGGCAAAGCTGCTTCTTGCCGGATTGGCAGTAGGAACATTCGCCGCAGTAAATATTCGGATCGACGGCCACCCGGTCGCCCGGGGAAAAATGTTCCACCCCTTCCCCGACTTCGACCACTTCCCCGGAAAATTCATGGCCGAGGATCACCGGCGGCGTCACCGCCGTGGAACCTTTTTCGCCGCGATAGATATGGATGTCCGTTCCGCATATGCCGCACGCTTTTACTTTGATTAACAGTTCATTTTTTCCCAAGTCCCTGAGGCCGGTTTCTTCCACCCGGATATCTTCCGGTCCGTAATAAACCGCTGCTTTCATCTTCCATCACCCCATGAAAATTTTACTTATGCGGATCCTTTTCCCGTTTGATGATGCTCAAAGGAAGCGTTCGGCCGGCCGGCGCCGTTCGCGACCCGCGCCATGCCCGTCCCGGCCGTTTTTCGAAAACTTTTCCCGAATATGCGGCGCTCCGCTTCCGGGAAGTTGATGGCCGAGCGCCGACTCTCCCGGATCTCCCCGGCCGCAAAACGAAAGAAATGAAACCGCTGTCTTTTTGCCGCCTGGTTTTCCTTTATCCGTATGCAAGATCCGGTCTCCGCCCCGTTCATTCCCGCCGACGGGTATTCTCCGGCCCGCTGGATGAGGCGCTTTTTTCCGTCCGTTTCGGCCGGCAATCCCCGCTCCTTCGCCGCCTGCCGGGTCGGCAGGGAAGCCGCTCAAACAGATAGGTTTATTCCTTTTCATTCCCGGGCCTCCGGCATGGCGATCGGCAGGAGTTGAATCAAGTCCCGATTCTTGTACAATATCAAGTAAAGGCGGGCGGAGATGGCCCGTCGGCCTTCCGCTTTTATTTTACAGAAAAGAAGAAAACCATGGAAGATTTCTCAATCGGCCGTAGCCCATTCTTTCCAGAAGAATTGGAGGATCGAAGTGAAACACCATTACCCGCTGATCTACCGGAAACTTTACGGCCACTACGGTCCGCAAAACTGGTGGCCGGCGGATACCCCCTTCGAGATGATGATCGGGGCCATCCTCGTGCAAAACACCAGCTGGCGCAACGTGGAAAAGGCGATCAATCGGTTGAAACCTTTCCTGGAACCGCGGAAGCTGGATGATTTGCCGGAGGAAAAAATCGCCGAACTCATCCGCCCGAGCGGGTATTACAACATAAAAGCCCGCCGGATCCGGTCCTTTTTATCCTGGTTTAAAACCTATGCGTACGATTTGGACCGGATAAAGGAACGGGAGAAAGCGGCCCTGCGCGAAGAGTTGTTGAACGTCAAGGGGATCGGGCCGGAAACGGCGGATGCGATCCTCGTCTACGCCTTCGAAAAACCGGTATTCATCGTGGACGCCTATGCCCGGCGGATTTTTCACCGGATCGGCTATGACATGCCGCAATCCTACGACCGATTCCAGAGGCAAGTGGAGGCGCAATTTCCCCCGGACGCCAAAATCTTCAACGAATTTCACGCCCTTTTGGTGGAACACGGAAAAACTCGCTGCCGTACCGTTCCCCTCTGCGGCGGCTGCCCCCTGGCGGATATCTGTCAAAAAAGGAAGTAACCGGAAAACGAGAGGGAAGAGTCGGCGGATCAAAAAACAAATAAAAAAGTGAGTGATCACTTTCTTTTTTATTGATCTTTCCGATGAAAGGCCGTAAAATTAAAGTAAGTACTCACTTTTTTCCATTTCTAGGGGGGATCTTGATGAATGCCGCGGTTTCCGTGGAAAACATCAGCAAAACCTACGGCAAAAAGAAGGTTTTGGACCGGATCAGCCTGTCCATCGCAGAAGGGTGCATTTTCGGGTTCATCGGCCCTTCCGGGGCGGGAAAAACCACTTTGGTCAAAACGATCGCCGGGATGGAAAAACCCGACGGCGGCTCCGTTTCCGTCTTAAACGAAAAGATGCCCAGTCTCCGAATCCTGCAGCATATCGGCTACATGGCCCAATCCGATGCCCTGTATTTGAATTTGACCGGGAAGGAAAACCTGGATTTTTTCGCCGCCCTTTACCGGCTGAAAAAAGCGGAAAAATTGGAACGGATCGGCTACACGGCAAAGCTTGTCAACCTTACGGATGACCTGGACAAAAAGGTTTCCGCCTACTCCGGCGGAATGAAACGGAGACTGTCCCTGGCCATCGCGCTCATCCAGGATCCGAAAATCCTTATCCTGGATGAACCGACCGTCGGCATTGACCCGGAATTGCGCCTGCAAATCTGGGAAGAATTGTTCCGGTTAAAGAGAACGGAGAAAACGATCATCGTGACGACCCACGTGATGGATGAGGCGGAAAAATGCGATTTGATCGCCATGATCCGGAACGGAAAGATCATCGCGAGCGGGTCGCCGGATGAATTAAAGGCACGATTCCGCGCAAGAAACCTCGATGAAGTATTTTTGCACGCGGGAGGGGAAAAGGAATGAGAGTCGCGGCGTTGATCAAGCGGATCGTTCTGGAAATGCTCCGGGACAAACGGACGTTGGCCCTGATGTTTATCGCACCCTTATTGATTTTGACCCTGATGCATTTTTTGTTCAACGGGGAAAAGGCCGGCCTGAAGCTGGGGGTGGCCGGTGTCGATGAAGCGCTGACCGATCGTTTGGACAAGGCGGGAATCGTCGTCAAGGAGTATGCCTCGGCCGACCGGGCGGAGGAAACCGTCGTCGATGACGACCTCGACGGGATGCTCATCGCGCAAGAAGGCGAATACCGGCTCGTCCTGCAAAACAGCGACCCGTTGTCTGCCGGATCGCTGAAAATGAAGGTGAACCAGACGATCGCCGCATTTCTCCAATCCCAGCAGATGAAAGGGCAAGCCTTCGGAAACATCCCGAAACTGCAGATCGACACGGATTATGTGTACGGCAGTAGCAAAAGCGAATTTTTTGATGTGCTCAGCCCGATTTTGGTCGGATTTTTCGTCTTCTTCTTCGTCTTTATCATCTCCGGTATCGGCCTGCTGAAGGAGCGGATGTCCGGCACTTTGTACAAACTGATGTCGACGCCGGTCCGCCGATGGGAAATCGTCACGGCTTATCTCTGCGGCTACGGGATCTTCGCCCTGATCCAAACGGTGATCGTCATCCTGTATGCCTTGAACGTTCTCGATATCGTGCTCGCCGGCTCCTTCTGGCATGTCTTGCTCATCAACCTAATTTTGGCCCTTGTCGCCCTATCCTTGGGGACGCTGCTTTCGTCCTTTGCCGAATCGGAATTCCAAATGCTCCAATTCATTCCGGTCGTCATCGTTCCCCAGGTATTTTTCTCGGGGATTATCCCCTTCGACGGTATGGCCAAATGGGTGCAAACCTTGGCGAAATTCATGCCGCTCTATTACGGCGGTGACGCTTTAAAAGAAGTGATGTATAAAGGGAACGGATTGGGCGCGATCGGCAGCGACCTTATCGTCCTCATCCTGTTCGCCGCCTTCTTTATCGCCTTGAACCTGTTCTCCTTGAAAAAATACCGCGCGCTATAATACGGCAGGCATCGGCCGTTGTGAAAGAAACGGCCATTCCGGGCGCAGCCGCGCCTAGATGATGGCAGTTCCCCGCCTGTTCCCGACAAAGGAACGGCTGTTCCGTTCGGGCGCGGCATGCGCCAAAAACACGGCAGTTCCCCGTCTGCCGTTGACGAAGGAGGTGAAGCTATGTCCAAGGACAATCTGTTGGAGGCCCTGATCGCCCGATTACAGAGCGATAAAAAACCGACGGACAAAAAGCAAAAAATCGCCGAAGCCGCCGTCCAATTATTCGCCGAAAAAGGCTACGCCAACACGTCGACCAGCGAAATCGCCAAGCGGGCCGGCGTGGCGGAAGGCACCATCTTTCGCCATTACGGCACAAAGGAAAATCTATTGCTTTCCATCCTGTTGCCCTTTCTGAAAGAATCCTTGCCGGGCATGGCGGAAAGCGTTTTTCGGGAAATTTCCAGCAAAGGGATGGATTCCTTCGATGATTTTTTCCGGGCCTTGTTGAAAAACCGTTACCAATTCTTTAAGGAAAACCGGGAAATTTTTCAGGTTTTTATAAAGGAATTATTGTACAACGAAGATTTCCGCAATGAAATCGTTCCTCATTTTACTGAAAACATCTTTCAGCGCATCCGGCAAACGATCGTTCATTTTCAGCAAAAGGGTGAGATCGTGGATCTGCCGAGTCTGCCCCTTGCAAGGACGCTATTTACCTTCGTTTTCAGTTTCTTCGTCTCCCGTTTCGTCCTAATGCCGGAAAACGCCTTTTTGGATGATGAGACGGAACTGGAAAATTTTGTGCAAATCGTTTTGCACGGCATTAAGAAAGGGAACTGAACGGAAAGGAATGGGTTTCCGTTCTTCATGGAACCGGAGTGCCCGCATCCGGCATGGTGGGATCTGGATTAGGGCCGGGTTGCGCCTCATCCTATGGAAGAACCGGATAAATTCTTCCGCGGGCGGCGGGCCTCCCGGCCGGGGTGTACGGCGGCAAAACCGTTCGGTGGTTTTCCAATGCCACATGCGAGAAAATCCCGGCAGCCCGTGATATGCTTCCGCCTTTGCATCTCCATTTGCGGCCGTTCCTTTTTGGGGCGACAAGGAACACACACCCATTTACGGCGCAAAGGGCACCGCCCTTGACTTGCACTTTTCTGCGTCACAGCTGAAAAGCAGGGTATCCCCCTGCTTTTCATTTTTGATTATTTCTTCGACCATCAACATATTTTGTCAAAATTAGACAAATTCTCCGTTTATTTTTTCTTGTAAAAATATTGGGAATATGATATTTTATGTTTGTTAAACGCCATCCTTTTTATGAAAAAATGCCAAAGGAGGGAACAGCTTTTTGAAAGCGCTTAAATCCATCGTTATCTGGGGAATCATTTCCGCGCTTGGCGCCGTGAGTTTTGGGATTGTGGCTCTGAAAAGGGGCGAAACGATCAATTCGATCTGGCTCGTCACCGCCGCCCTTTGCATTTACGCGGTGGCCTACCGGTTCTACAGCAAGTATATCGCCAGGCGGATTTTTGAGCTGGACGACAACCGCAAGACCCCCGCGGAAGTCAATAATGACGGGAAAGACTTTGTGCCGACGAACCGGGTCGTTCTCTTCGGCCACCATTTTGCCGCCATCGCCGGCGCGGGGCCCTTGGTCGGACCGGTGCTTGCCGCGCAGATGGGCTATTTGCCGGGAACGCTCTGGATCATCGTCGGGGTGGTTCTAGCCGGTGCGGTCCAAGATTTTATCATTTTATTCGCATCCATCCGCCGCAACGGAAAGTCGCTCGGGGAAATGATCAAGGAAGAAATGGGGAAATGGACCGGAATCGTCTCGATGATCGGCATCTTGGGAATTATGATCATCCTGCTCGCGGTTCTCGCACTGGTCGTCGTCAAGGCGCTGGTCGGCAGCCCCTGGGGATTGTTTACGGTGGCGTCCACGATACCGATCGCCATCATCATGGGCATCTACATGCGGTTTATCCGCCCGGGGCGCATCGGGGAAGCTTCATTGATCGGCATCATTTTATTATTTTTAGCCCTTCTTTTCGGCCGGTACGTCGGCGAACATCCCCAGCTTTCGGAAATCTTCAGCCTGAGCGGGGAAACGATCGCCATCCTGATGATCATCTACGGCTTCGTGGCTTCCGTCCTGCCGGTTTGGCTCTTGCTCGCACCGCGGGATTATTTGAGCACCTTTTTAAAAATCGGTACGATCGCGGCGCTGGCCGTCGGGATCTTCATCGCCATGCCGGAATTGCACATGCCGGCCGTCACCAAATTCATCGACGGTACGGGCCCGGTCTTTTCGGGCAACCTGTTCCCGTTCCTGTTCATCACCATCGCCTGCGGCGCCGTATCCGGATTCCATTCCCTCATTTCTTCCGGGACAACGCCAAAAATGATCGAACGGGAATCCCACGCGCGGCCCATCGGTTATGGGGCGATGCTCACCGAATCCTTCGTGGCGATTATGGCGATGGTGGCGGCTTGCGTCCTGACGCCCGGGATTTATTTTTCCATCAACAGCCCGCCGGCAGCCATCGGCGCCGATCCGGAAACGGCGGCCGCGACCATCTCTTCCTGGGGCTTTAGCATTACCCCCGAGATGATCACCGACGTGGCCGACAAAATCGAAGAAGAAACGATCCTGTCCCGGACGGGCGGAGCGCCTTCCTTTGCGATCGGGATGGCCCAAATCTTTTCCGATGTCATCGGCGGTCCCGGCTTTATGGCCTTCTGGTACCACTTTGCCATCCTGTTCGAAGCCCTGTTCATCCTGACGACGGTCGACGCCGGAACCAGGGTGGGCCGCTTCATGATCCAAGAAATCATCGGGACGTTCTACAAGCCCTTTGCCAATACGGAAGCGTGGATCCCCAATGTGATCGCAACTGCCCTCTGCGTATCCTTCTGGGGCTATTTCCTCTACCAGGGCGTCATCGATCCGTTGGGGGGCATCAACACGCTGTGGCCGCTGTTCGGCATCTCGAACCAGATGCTGGCGGGAATCGCCCTATTGTTCGGCACGACCATCCTGTTTAAGATGGGCAAGAAAAAGTACACGTGGGTGACCTTGCTGCCGACGGCGTGGCTCCTCCTCGTCACGCTGACGGCCGGCTTGCAAAAAATCTTCCATTCCAATCCGGCCATCGGCTTCATGTCCCACGCCGCCAAGTTTAAAGAGGCTTACAATAACGGGGAAGTATTGGCGCCGGCGAAATCCATGGCGGAAATGCGGCAAGTGATCTTCAACGATTATGTGGACGCCGCCCTGTGCGCCATCTTCATCCTCGTGGTCGTCATCGTGTTTTTCTCCGCCCTCCGATTGTGGCTGAATGTCATGAGGGATAAGGAAGTCACCCTGTTTGAAGCGGAATATGTCCCGCGGAATGTCAACACTTGAACGAAATGAAAGGAAAACAGGAGGGACCGTCATGCGGGCATGGTTAAAAAATGCCTGGAGCTACCGGAAACAGTTCATCAGTTTGCTCGTCGGCGTGCCTTGCTATGAGACCTATGTGGAACATATGAAGGAAAAACATCCCGGAGAACCGATCAAATCGAGGAAAGAGTTTTTCTGCGAATTTCTCGAGGAACGGTACAACGCCAAAGGCGGAAAAATTTCCCGTTGCTGCTGAGGAAAAGCCGGGGCATATGGGGCGGCGGGAATCCCGGTTTTCGGACGCAGGAAGGACGAAGCGGGAGCTCTTTCCGGAGCCGGCTGCCTTCCCCCTCCGCAAGCAAAAGCATCCTTCGCCCCCGCCGGCCCGGTGCAAAAGGCATCGTTTAGGGCATCCCGATAATCTCCGGGATGCCCTTTCCTTTTGGCCAATGTTCATGCTTGCAGGGAACCGCTTTTCCCACGATTTACGGATGGCCGGCACGTTATTCGGCGATAAGATTTGCCATACGCGCACCTTTCCCGCTGTCTTTCGAGCTTATTGGGTCATCGCCGTTCCTTGGAAATACCGGTGAACAGAATCGGACGCTTTCAGATCAAACGTTCAACCGGTTCGTCGATAGGGACAAAATACCGGTGAATAAAATCGAACGCCTTCAGCATACCGGACCTTTTGCGTATCGGCCCGCCTGTCGGGGGCTTAGAGGAAAAATACCCATCTCCGGGTAAAGTCCAAATCGTTGTAAAATTTTCGCGTCCCGTTTGCCGGGTTCAAGTCTCGGCAATAAGGACCGTTTCGCGCCTGCTTCTTTTTACACAACTCCTCGGCCTTCTTCCATTTTCGGAAGATGGTTCCGTCCGCCGGCGGCCGTCGGCATGCGGAAAATGGGTTCCGTCATTCCGGACGGCCTCTTCGTCCGGGGCTTGCAAATCGCCATTCAGCAGGCCTCATCGTCTGCCATACACAAAACCGCCCCCCTCATCCGGGGCTTGCAATCCGCCATACAGCCGGCCCTTTCATCCGTATCCGTTCTTCACAATTGATACGGTTCAACGGTTCTATCCTTCTTGACATAACCTTCATCCGCTTCCGTTTTTCGAATCCTGACGGATCATTGGTTTCATGATTCTTGGCGAGTCTCTTCATCCGTTTTCGTTTTTCAAATCCTTCACCAGCCATTCGATCAACGATTCCTGGTAGCCCGCCCTTTTCGATTTTTCCATCTCCTCGGCTACCGGCTTTAAGTCCGCGTGATCAATCCCTTTTAATTTTTCCAGACGGGTCGGGCTGATTTCTTCCGCTGGCCTGCTTTTCCGATAATCCTCCAGCGAAAGGCGCCACAACCGCACCCGGCCGGGGAACCGGTCCATCAACCGTTCCGCCATTCCCAATCCTTCCGGATCGAAATCGCCCGAATAATAAAACGTGCATCCTTCCCGGGCCAGTTTTTCCAGGACGAACCAGGTTGCGAGCTTAAACTGCCCGTTGGTGCAAATGATCGGGGCTTCCGGCGCCTCGTCCAGCAGCGTGGAAAAAACGCCGGAATTTTCCACGATCCAGACTTTCTTTCCTATTCGCGGGTAAATCCGCTTCAAACGGACGAGCGCCCTTAACGGATAATGGACGACCGTTTGCGATTCCGCCGACGCCTTCCACACGGGATGAAGGGCGCCGTCCTCCCCTTCCGCGAAAAACCCGCTCATCGTGGCAAAATTCAAAAGATCGTCCCGATAAATCCCGTATTCATTTAACAAATCATTGATTTCTTCCGTCGTATGGGGAAAGCGGGAGGCCGTACCGTCCAATAGGAACGCCAAAAGATGCAAAAACATTTTTCCCAATTCCGTATGGACATCGAAGGAATGGGGATTGGACGTAATCCTTTGGCTGAAAAAAGGCAATCGCTCCGGTTTTTCCGGCAATGACCGGACCGCTTTCGCCAACTGGTCCGCATACGCTTTGAAACGGCCGAAATCCTCTTCGGCCAGACGGAGGATCCACCGGCTGTCCCCGTGTTTTTCGGAAACATAATCGAGCCATTCGGCCAAAACCGGATAGCTCTTCTTCAGAACGGAAAATTTTTCTATCCGCTCCTCTTCTTTCCGGCGTTCCATTTCTTTTTTGGAATAGATGACTTCCCCGAAAAAATCGTCGAGCAGCGTTTTCAGACCGATCCCCTGAAATCTGGTTTTCTCCAATTGCTCCTCAAATTTTTGCAAAGAAAGGGAACCTTTTTTTTCCAGTTCGGAAACGCTGACACCGAAAAACTTGGCGAACACGGCCAATTCCTCTTTGGAAAAGAACCGGACGGGGACGGTCCCGCCGATCCGGCCGATGGATTGGTATTTTTCCCTGAACTTTTTAAACAGGGAATGATAGGCTTTTTCGCTTTTGAAATAGTTGACCGCTTCTCTCCGGATCTCATTCATCGCTATTCACCCTTATTGGACGGCATCCGGATCGGACTTGGCAGATGGTCTTGAACCCGTCCTTCCTCGCTTTCGTCACCGGACGACGTTCAATTTTGACAAGATCTCAAAAAGCCGGCGGAAGTCGGTTCGGATAGAATCTCAAAGAATCTCGTCGGAAGGCGTTCGGATTTGAACCTTTCCTTCTCACCCATGTCCGTTGAACTCCGGTATCCGAAAACAGGACGGTAATGCAGCCCGGCCGCACATTACGGATTACATTCTTGCCGAAGCCATGGCTGCCAAAACAGCCCCCGCAAATTTATGATTTTCATATGTCCAAATCCATATTTTTTAAAATTCCAATATTCGCGAACCGCGGCTTCAAGTTTACCGTTCCATGGCTGCCAACGGCCCAATCCCTCGGTTCAAATTCGGTCATAGTGACTTCTAGGATCCGCTTTAAATCAGGCCTTCTCAAGAACTTCCTCTTCCTCATCCCCGGACGGGCGGCCTTGGGCAGGTGAACGCGAATCATCCTCAAGATCTTCCTCATCCTCCGTGATCAGCCTTCTGTGGTTGCCGTCCCAGTGATAACGGATCAAGGTCACAAAATTTTGGTTTTTCGGCCGCACGAGTTCGTAAATGGACAATTCTTTCACCGACTCGTAATCGCCCCATAAAACTTGGGAATTCATGATATAATCAAAGCCCAATTCCTCGACGATCCCAAACATCAAATTAATATTTTCTTCATCGACGCCCGCGAAGGCCTCATCCAGCGCGATGATGCGGGGCGCATCGGGGGCGGCTTCCAAATATCTGGAATATATGGCGCTGAACAGGGGAATATACATGGCCATCGCCTTTTCGCCGCCGCTGAATTTGTAAAAGGCACGGTCTTTCAATTCCTTTTTCGGTTCCCCTTTTCTTTGATAATACAAAGTAAAGGAAAACCAACGCCTGTAATCCAATACTCCTTTCAGCTCCTCGAGCAGGGTATTTCCCGCACCCTTTCCTTCCGCCGTTTCTTTCGCCCGGTTAATTTTCGAACGGAAATGTTCCACGACTTTTTGAAAATCGGTCTCTTTCAACAGGCGGGGATCCAGCTGCAATAAGCGGACCAGCTCTTCCGTATCCAATTCTTCCTCCGTTTCCGCTGTTTTCGGTTTCCACCGGATGGAAAAGGATATGCCGGAGGAGGAGTCCCGCGATTGCATCAGATGATCCATCTTTTTCGTCCATTCCTGTGCCCGTTGGATGCGCACGCGCAGCTTATTTCCGATCGAACCATACAAGATTTCCTTGTACAATTTTTCGTCCTGCTCATTCCAGATGCTTTTCTGCCGTTCCAGCTCATTTTCGATCATTTCCTTGACATAATAGGGGCTGACCTGCTTCCCGAAATAATCCAATTGGATGATCCGCCTTATTGACTTTTCTTTCCAAAATTTGATCACGGCCTGTTGTTCTTCCGGATAATCTCCATCCATCCACGGGAATGGGGGCAATTCGGCCGGTATGTCCGTCATTCGGTATTCGATCAAATTCGTATATTGTTCATTAAAAATCTGGGACAATTGGGAATCGACCGATTGGTTGTCTTTTTCTTGCAAAAGGCGGCCAAATTGTTCCATTACCCATTTGGCCCGTTCGTCCCAATCGGAAAGTTCATCCGGGGCGGGAACGAATTGATACTGCCATTCGCGGGAAAAAGCCTCCTTCCAGGCCTCGATCATATGGCGGGTGAAGTCCAGCTTATTCTTCCATTCCCGGATTTCCGAGGCGACCCTGTCCGACTCGGCCTGTTTGCGCGGCAAAGTGTCGCGGACGGTTTCCAACTCCCGTTTGCATTCCGCCAAATCCCGTTGAACTTCCCGAATCTGTTTCCGAATCTCTTCCACGCCGGCCAGCCGCAGCTGTTTCTCGATTTCCGCCACGTTCGTCCTGCATATTTCCATTTTATCTTTTATGGCATACAGTTCGCCGGTCAACTCATCGATTTCGCGAATCAGGGTGTCGTGCCATTCTTTTGCCGCGGCCAAATGATCGCTTTTCACGCGGTAATTGGTGTATGCCTGCCTGAATTGATGGAGGGTTTGTTCGTAGCTCCGCATCGACCGCTTGGCTTCGTCGTAAGCCGCTAAACTTTTCTCGATATTGAAATCCCTTGCGGCCCGGTCGATTTCCCGTTTGATCTGCTGGAATTCGGAAAGGGACGCCTGCATTTGTCCGTCCGTCCGGCTCCGCTCCTTTTCCCGCCATTCGATGTCAGCCCTGATATGTTTTATCTGATGAAAACTTTCCTGGAGGTCGGCATCGCCGGGAAAGGCGGCCATGGCCTCTTTGGCGGCGTAAATCTCTTCCTGGTAAGATTTCAAGGTTCCCTCCCAATCGCCGATTTCCCTTTGCAGTGCGGCGATCTCTTCCGTCAGGCGGAGGATCTGCTCCTCACGGAACCGTTTTCGGGCCGTTTTCCCGATAAAGCGGACCGAATCGACGGGAACGGCATGTCCCTTCAATAATCCGATTTCGTAGGAACCGTCTTCCCTGACGGCAAAGGAAACCGCCGCCTCTGAACGGTCATCCACGAGGATGGAAAGGAGAATCTCATCGACGGTCTCCCTCGATATGGGAGATTCCTCCGGGACGTCCGGCTTTAAATAATCCGCCAAAGTATGGGCCAACATTTTCGGGGCGGGGACAAGCACCCGATCATGCCTGATCGGCGTATTTCGCTTGGTGATCAGGGCATCCAAAATCCCCGCGTCCAAGAGCGCCGCCTCCAAACGGTTTCGCACTTCCTTCGGCACGTGGTCACGGAATTCGACGGCTTCGTAAAAGGGAATGAACGGATAGTGATTCTCCGCCAGCCATTTTCTCGCCTCCCGCGTGGCGTCGCTCCTTCCCGGCGGCTCCGGATCCCGTTTTCCTTTCCACGATTCCAATTCGGCTTCCTTAAATCGGATGTTTTCCTGCAAGGACTGGAGATGATTGTTTACCTTGGCGATTTTCTCATTCATTTGCAGCTGGTAGTTTTGAAAGACCTCAAAAAACAATTGCCGGACCGCTTCGTAATGATACGGTTCATACAGTTGATCCGTCCAACGGGCGGCCTGCCGCAGGGTTTCTTCCGGAACTTGCAGGAAGGGATGATCCTTGGCCCAGGAAAAGATCTCCTCGATCTTTCTTTGCTTGTCGTTATCAAAGAGCCTGCGCCATTCCTCTTCTTCCCGGCGCAGCCCGTCGATTTCCCTGTTGATCTCCCCGATCCTTTTCTGGTATTCTTGGATTTTTTCTTTCAATTGTTCATAGTTTCGCAAAAGGCCGCCGATGTTTTCCAGCTCTTGATAATGCGTTTCCGCTTCTTTTTCCCACAAGGAAAAATCAAATTCCCTTTCCCATTTCCGCTGAAATTCTCCCGCGTTGGCGGCATGTTGGCGGAAGGAGGCTTCTTCGGCCAAGCTTTCCATTTCATGCAAGTGATCTTCCATCCGGCGTTTTAAGTCCGCCAATTCTTTTTCCAAACGGCCGACCGTTTCCTTCTGTTTCCATTCGGCCTTCCGTTTTTCATCCCTTTGTCCGTCTTTCTTGTTGTATTCTCCCGTCAATTCCCGGAGCCGTTCTTCTTCCTCCCGCTTCTCCTTTTCCAAGTTCCAAACTCTGTGTCCCGCAAGCCTCTCTTGTTTTTGTTCCAAAACGGCAAGCTGCTGCCGCAATTCCCGCTCCCTTTCCGTCAATTGGCGGATCATTCCCTCAAGGGCGCCCTTTTCTCTCTCTTTTTCTTGCAACTTCTTTTCTTCTTTGCTTCGCCGCTTTTGCCATTGCAAATATTCATGGGCTTTTTCCGCCAGACGGTACCGGTTGTAGACATCATAACGCCGGATCAGCTTTGAAAGGGCTTCCCGCTCCCTTTCCAATTGCTCGATTTGCTGCTTCGCCTGGTCCATGTTTTCGACCGTTTCGGACAAATGGCGCAAATCTTCATCGGATAAGGGCGGCAGCGCCTCTTCCAAAATTTCATGGATGACGCTCGGGCGATATTCCTTGGACAATTTCGGGCTGCGCAATTGAATGAGCAATTTCACCAAATCTTCGAAGGCCTCCAGATCCTCGAAGCCAAAAATATACTTGTTCACCAGATCCATATAATCGCCTTGGGATTGAACCACGTATCCCCCGCCGCCGATCCGGTTTTGCAGTTGGGTGCGGGACAAGGGAATTTTTTGCTCCTTCCCGGCGTGAGATTCTTTTTCATACAGGAAGAAGTCGATGCCGATGCGGCGGTTGTCGGTAATCACAAAATACCAAGATTGGACGCCTTTATCCTTTTTCGCCTGCATCCCCATTCCCGTCGTCAAATATTGATTCGTCTCTTCTTTGACGTATTCGAGAAACAGGTACCCCGTCCGTTCATCCAGCTGGGAAACATCCTTCTCCCCCAACAGGTAATCTTCCATTTTCCTCGCTTTCGAACCGAAGGGATCGAGCCTGTCCGGCGATTTTTTTCCGTCCAATAAAACCGGGATCAAGCTTTGCATCGTAACGGACTTTCCCGAACCGTTCGCCCCGCGGAGCAATAATTTTCCGTTGGAAAAATGAAAAATTTCCTCGTCGTAATACCAAAAATTCAGGAGTCCCGCCCGGCTTAGCCTCCATTTATTCCGTTTCTCCACCATCAACTTCCTCCTTTGCCTCCCCGGAAAAATCCTTCGGATAATGTCCGGATAATCGTCCGATCGCCGGTTTGAAAAGATAGGAACCGGTAAACTCCTCCGCTTCGAGCAGCTCCCATTCTTTCAGGAGTTCGATCACATCGCTTTCCAATGAAGCCGCCGTCCCTTCCCGGTACTGTTTGCTCCAGCCGTACCCGTACTTGTTCTTCAGCTCTTTCATGAGGTCGGAAAATTGCACTTTCGTCATTCGGATCCTTCCGTATTCGTCGGGAGGGAATTCGGTAATCTTCTCCCGCAAAAGGGAGCCAAGATGCAGCACAATGTCCGATATCGCCCTTTGATCGGGAAAGAGGGTGAATTCCGGATGTTTTTCGTCGGCGACGAGAAAGGCGGCATTTTTAAAAAGTTCCAAACGTAAGGAGGTGTGGGATTCGATATCATCCCGCAGCCGGTTCCGGAAATTCCGCATGTACAAAAAATCCGCATCATCCTCCCCTTCCCGGCAGACGGCCGGCGACAAAAACAGTTTCCGGTACACCCTTTTTCTCCGGACATCCGATTGCCTTTCCCATTCCGCCCGCAAGATTTCTTCCGCCGAGGCGTATTCGCTCAGATCGTCGGGAAAGGTCCGCATAAAATAACGGGCATACACCGTCACTTCATAGAGGACTTCCTCCTTTTCGTGGGAAGCGAATTTTTCAATATCCCCCTCCACCCGCTTCAAGAGGGACAATCTTTCCATGAATTTGATCACCCGGATCAACGATTTCCGGTCATTGTAATTTGTCCAATCGATGGGAAATTCTCCGGGATACATGTCTTTGATGTCTTCGCAAATTTCCGAAAGCAGGAATTGTTCATCCACTTGCTTCGACTCGGTAAAAGCCAGGGCGCAACAAAACATCGCATAATCCCGGACACTCTGAAAGTCCAGGATCCCCATCCAGGCCTCCGGTTCAACGGGGGTTTTTTCCAATTTGATAAAATGGCGATGAACGATCAAGGAGTAACCGAATTTTTCATCGATAAACCGTTTTAATATCCTTTCCCGCTCACGGATCAGCTGGTATTGTTCGGGGTTTTCTTCCCGCAAGATCCAAAAATTTTCAAACAGCAGCCTTAAGGCGGTTTCCGCCTTTTCGTCGAACTTCCGTTCTTCCAATTTTTCCACCCTCCCTTGCGGCCGTTTCCCGGAAATCGGAATCGGGCAAAAGATTCCTTGATCAAAACCCGAGAAGGATTTTTGACGCGCACCTACGGGGCACCTTGCAATAGCTTTCCTTGATCGAACCCGGCGCTTGCGGAAAGGTTTCCGGATCATGGCCATTGATGTTAGGAGAGCGATGATTTCGCCGGTACCGTTTCTTCCCGATCGGCATCAAGAAACTGAAACGTGATCGCGGGCATTTCCAAAACGCCGTCGTCCGAGCGCAAGAGAATTCTCCGGTCTTTGGCAATGTGGACTTTGACCGTCCGCCCGAATTCGGTTTTGATCACCCTGTCCGCCCGGGCGGTCGCTTTGGAGATCCAAGTCAAAAACATTTTTCTCACATGGCTTTCAATGAAGGGAATCTCTTCCAGACGGATCTCGTTGCCGCGCATATATTTCCCGATCGCCTGTTGTTCCAGCCTTTTTTCCCGCAAATAGGCTTCCCGCATCTTTTCCTTTAAATCTTTCCTGCTTTCGATGGCTCCCGCCTTCGTTTTTTCCCGGTAATTCCGTATTTTCGGTTTCGTTTCGAAACGGATCGGTTCTTCTTCCCATACGTCGGTATGGATATTGTCCGTCGGGATCTGGTCGCCGTAAAAATGCCGGGTATGAAAAACGCCGAATACGACGGCTGAAAGGCGGTGGGCTTCCTCCAGATTCTCGAGGGAATCGAACCATTTTGCCAAGTGCAAATAATCCCGCTTTCGGCTGCGGAAGAGATGATGCCGTTCCCCCAACCGCTGGATGATCCGGGTGATTCTCCGAATCTGTTCATTCGTGCGGTTTTCCAATTCTTCATAAACGCTTTCCCCGTAGGCGTTGCCGAGAAACCAGGAATGAAGGGAGAGCCATTTATCTTTCAGTTCATCGATCTTTTCCTTTTGTTCTTTTTGGATGCCGTCAAAACGGGGAATTTGCAGCTGATGGGCAACGACCCGCTGGATGAACGGGGTCAGCCGATCCAAGGAAATCTCCTGTAAAACGGCTTTGATTTTTTGGGCCGTTTGCTGCAGACCGATGATGAAATCCCGCAAGTAGGCGGTAAATTGATCCTTATAAACCAGAAAGCTTTCCGACTGCATTCTTTCTTCCACTTCGACGCTGTTTAAATACGCCATGTAGTCGGAAGTGTTTTTCACGATGGTGCGGAAATAGCCGAACAAATCGTTCCAGATCTGGGAACATTCATCGTCGCTTGGGTAATCCCCCTTGGTGAGGATTTGATGCAGGAGGCCCAAAGATTGGTACAACCTTTCAAACTCTTTCTTTTCCAAGGATCCCCCGAACCCTTCGCCGCTCTTTTCCATTTGTTCCAGCATCCGTTCGAATTCGACGGTATAGGGCGTACATTGATAGCGGAACCTTTTTCTTTTAAACTCCTCGATGGTCCGTGCCTTGCGGGGATCCTGAGTGGCTATCAAATTATTCCATTTCACCAACTGATCCAAATCCTGCTGTAGTTCTTCGAAGGTGTACCGTTCAAATCCCGGCTGGTCTTTTAAATAGGCAAAGACCTCTTCCGGGAAAATAAATTCGCGCATCCGTTCATGCTGTTTGTAAAAATAATGGAGGATCGCCCGGTAGCTCCAAACCTTGTCCGCGGTCAAATAGCTGGCCTCCACCACCTTTTTGTACGGTTCCATCCTCACGCTGCTCACCTTCAATCCGGAAAATAAATAAGTGAAAATCGTTAAACTCAAGGTTATTCGTTTCTGCCTAAAAATCCGGAAATTTGGGAATGTTGTTTTTGTAAGGGATCAAAGACTTTCCAATGTTCTCCTTCAATTCTTTAACAATGCGGCAATAACGTCTCCCTGGACCCCGTGTCACGGCTTCTCCTGTGTTATCGTCAAGCCGGGAAAAAGCGCGATTGTTTTTCCTCCATCCGGGCAAAAGGGATGGATTCATTTCCATAGGATGCAAAGGTCTTTCCTTGCGCCCGCAAAAGGTTCGGGATAAAACGGTCCATCGTCCTTGCTGCTGCTCCGTTTCGGCGGCAATGTCTTGGGACAGAAAATCCATCCCTGCCGGACGGACCCCGCACACCTTCCATCCGATCGACGAAATCCCCATGTTTTCGTTCCAGGTTCAACAGCCAAATTCACTCACATTTATTGTAAACAGCGGCAGAAAAAAAATCTATGGACAATCATGTCCATTATATAAACCTTCATGTATAGAATCCTATTTTTCTTCCGGCATGCGAAACGGATCGCAATCCACAATTCGTTTCCTTGTTTGTGTAAATACTATCACATTTGTCGGAAGGGGGAAAAAATCCGCTGGAAAAGTGAACTCGATTGAGAGAAGGATGAAGCGCGTCCGGTGCGACGGGAAACCAAAATGGAGGGATTGGGTAAAAATACAAAAAACCGGCGGAATCGACGCAGCCGGCAGATGTCCGAGCATCATAATCGTAATAATTGATCGTTGATAGTAGCCGTTTCTCATATTGGACGTGTCTTCCTGTTCGATTTCGAGGAAATTTTTGATTTCTTCCCTTATAATCAGCTCTAATTTTTCTTTCACAAACTGACGAATGGCATTTTCCGGTCGATTTGCCCAGTCGATATTCGATATACCTTTAGATAGATATAGGTAGGGTTCTCCTTTCTCTGGAATGTTTTTCTTCCAATCCGAGAATACCCTGCCTTTTTTCTTTTTGTCTGGCAAAATGCTTTACACAAAATTTTATACATCATCATTAACAGATGGGGATTATTTTACGCTTACCAAATTTATGTATCAATTTGTTATTTTTAGTTTTTTACCATAACAAAAGCCGCCATTTGGCGACCCTTGTTCTTGTCAGTCAAATACTGTCCCGGGCATTACCTTAAAAGGTATATTGATAATATTATCAATATTAAACCAATCACAATCAGAGTAATTTTTGAAGTATTTGATTCGCTCTTCTTGTAGCCCAGCACAACCATTATTATTCCAATAATTAGCATTAAAAAATAGTATAATCCCATTACTTATTCCCCTTTCAAATGATATTGAAACCAATAGCCAAAATTATTTTATGGAATGATCCGGGCTTTTCCTTATTAAAAAAAGTGTCGTGAAGAATAAGATAACAATATAAATACAAATTGAAATGAGCTTGTATATCAATTGAATATCTTCCATTATGGCAGGCCTAAATATAAAAACGTGGGGCCAAGGCATATATTCTCCTAATGTGGCCAGTTCTATAACCACATAGACAAATAAAACCGTTAATGAAAACTCGATGTTTTTTATGATTAGTATTAAAGCTGTACTTAAAAACATAAATAACAGGGTTATCAGGAAGAAATGGATCATATGAATCGGCCAAATGATGGTAATACTATATTTCATTGAAAAAAATAAACACCAAATCATAGTCCCGATGAAATGGATTGAAAGATAACGGCTTATATCGATGATCAGATAGGAACGATAGTACGGGAATAAAGTCTCACTTGCTCCGTCTTCATATATTTCTTTCAGCCTATACATTAGTCCCCAGCCTGCAAAAGGGAGATAAATTCCCTGAAAAAGAATGATACTATTTAATCTATCATTCTCATTCAGAGAGTTTTGCATGATTAATTGAAGAACGGAGACAAGCCACATGATTGTCGGAAAAAAAAATACCGATCCCGCTTGTTTGAAGTCAATTTTAAACAAGAGATAAAGATTTTCCAACTTTTTTGTCATGGATGCGCCTCCCTGATAACCGCTAAATATCCATCTACCAGCCTTGGTGCAGCCAATTCATAATTATCGTTTAAAGCATTTTCTGAAAATATTCTTACGGTAACATGATTTTGTTCCTCATATATGGAAATGACGTCTTCATGGATGATAAAGTCATTTAACTCATTTTTTTGAATTTGTTTTGTCCATATTTTTCCCTCCGCCTTTTTCTTTAAACAATCCGGAGTTCCCTCGAACAAAACATTTCCTTTTTTTAAAATGCTTATTTTAGTTGCCAAAAACTCGATGTCTTCAATAATATGGGACGATATTAAAATCGTATGTTGGTTACCTAATTTCTTTATTAAATTCCGAAACCGTATTCTTTCTTCAATATCTAATCCTGCGGTGGGTTCATCAAATAATAAAACAGAAGGTTCATCAAGCAATAATTGTGCAATTCCTACTCTCCTTCTCATACCTCCTGAAAGTTCACTCATTTTCATTTCCCGATAGTCTAATAAATTCACTTGTTCTAAAGAATGAATGATCTTTTCCTCCCTTAATTTTTTTTCCGTCATTCCTTTCAACAGGGCCAAATGATCCAATGCATCAAATACGGTGAGTTTCGGATATATCATGAAATTCTGAGGTAAATAGCCTATATATTTATTTGCTTTTACATATCTTCCATTTGTGTAATCTTTTCCGTTTATAAAAATTTTACCTTCATTCATAGAAGTTAGGCTTGAAAGGATTCTTAATAATGTTGTTTTTCCTGCACCATTGGGGCCAATTAAACCATATATGCCCTCTATATTGAGATTAACGTTATTCAGGACTTTAGTTTTTTTAATTCTTTTACTTAAGCCGGAAACCTGTATCATTACCGATTCTCCTTTAAAAAGCGCTCCATAAACGAGGTTGCCTCATCCCAATCTTCGATCGATGTGAAGTTTTCATACCAACTTATTAAAAAATTTTTCTTTTCTTGTTTCGACATGTTTGAATAATTTTCATAAAAAGCATCTATACCTAATGCATGAATATCTTCATAGCGTATTGTGGCATCATGAGGATGAATACCAAACATTGATCGATAATAAATATCCGTGTCGTATTCGATTTCCTCATATAAAAAATCATTAAGCAGTTCATTAAAAGCTTCTATTAAACCGGGATCCATATTGCCCGTTTGAACATCACTCCAAAGGATTCCCGGGATATACATTTCTGGAATTTCATGCACCGCTGCTCCCAATTCATATAAGGTTGCATGATGAATGAATAAGTGGTCACTCGTTAAAAAAGAACTATATTTTGAATATGGAGTTAAAAATACAATCTCATCCGGGATACGATCTTTACCCAAATTGAACATATTGTTCAAATAATTGTGGGTTTCCTTTAAAGCGGCATAATAATGGTTCCACCCCTCTTTTACATCCGGCCAAGATTGAGGATATATCAATAAAATATCTTCCATTCTTTCTTTTTGAATGGCACCCGCAATTAAAGTCACGCCGTTAACTTGTTTCCCGCTATATGTATTTTTCCCTTTTTTCGGAAGATTTGTATAGTAATTATCGATACCTGTTATTTCTAATTCGTAGTCGGCCGGTTCCTGGCCGGATACAATTATTCTATCTTCTTCAATAGGCTGATCAAGTTTTAATTGGGGACTATTCGACTTTTTCGGAACCCAATTTATATAGCTGGGTAAAAACAAATATTTCTTCGATGCGGGCAACAAAGCTGAATCTTCCATCGTATATTCAAAGATCAATGGATCTGTTGGTTCATGAATAAAAACAAAATCACCTTGTTGGGAAAATTTTATCCGATCCCCTTTTTTATTTTTTACATTGTTTACTTTCATTGAGTGGTAAAGAGAAAATGCGATTTGTTCGGAATCTTCTTTCCAAAGATCCAGATCAACTTCTACTGTTGCCTTCACTTTGTCTTTTCGATGAATGGAAATCTTATAATTTCTTATATCATAAGACAATAATTCATCTTGTATGTCAGGCGTTTGGTTCTGAGAATACTTTGCTTCTTCTATAATTTTTTTATAATTAAATGCCGGAATTTTTTCCATCGTGGCATGTGGTAATATACAGAAAGCAACGATAAGAAGGGAAAAACTTACAAATAAACTTGCCAGTTTAACGTTTTTAGTATGTGATCCCTTAATCAAACTGGCTATAATTAATGAACTAATAATAAGTAACCATATTAGAAAGGCCAAGAAAGACGAAAGGTTTATATTATATCCGATAACATCACAGTACACGTTAGAATAATTTAAGGGATATAAATATAGCAATTGTCCTATGTCTCCTGCATGAAGCGAGACAAAGAAGTTATAAAAAAACTCTGTATTCATTGGCCCGATAATTAGCCAAATACCAATTATGATGGCATAAGTGATATGTTTTCTCCCAAAATACAGCGCAAGCAATATCCCGATAAAAAATGCAAGGATGGATGGGGCAAACCAGTAATAAAAAATATACACGGCCGTTTCTAGATAAAAGCCCGAAAATTTAATATCTTTGAAATAAAAGTAGGTTAGAACAATAATGATTTGCAGAGCAGTGAATATAGTAAGGATAATAAAGTGATTAACAAACAAAGCGATTAATTTTAATACAGAAATTTTTACGCTGCCCGCAAAAAACTGTTCTGAGCCATATCTATATTCATTAGATAAAAATATATAAAAGCAGACAATAAAAATAAGAAATGCTGCGTGAATGATTACAGCCATGTCTCCGACAAAATTGCCAAAGTTATTATAATGACTTTCTTTTTCATTTAATATCATATTAATAATTAACATTAGAATGACAAATAAGTGCGTACCGATGTATACACGGGATTTTAACAACTGTTTGATATAAAATGTCAACAATTTAAAGAACATGGGAAGTCACCCATTTCATTAAGAAATAATAAATTAGGGGCTGTCCAGAAAGTCATATTTTTACACTTAAAATTTTACAAAACAAGTAATGTTAAAACAATAATTAATTTATAAAATAAAAAATATTTTGATTATGTATAAAATTTTGTGTAAAGCATTTTGCTAGATCAAAAGAAAAAAGGCAGGGTATTCTCGGATTGGACGAAAAACATTCCAGAGAAAGGAGAACCCTGCCTATGTCTAAAAATATATCGAATATCGACTGGGCAAATCCACTGGAAATTGTCATTCGTCTGTTTGTCAAAGAAAAATGCTGATTATGCGGGAAGAAATCAAACATTTCCTCGAAATCGAACAGGCGGAAACATCCAATATGAGAAACGGCTACTGTCAACGAAATCTAGATACACAATATGGCATGGCCGGATTGAATGGCTTTTGGTCCCAAGAGACCGAAACGGGGAATTTCAAACGCAGCTGTTTGCCCCTTACCAACGACACACCGGCTGGCTGGAAGAAGCCATCATCAAGATGTATCAAAGCGGCATGAGTACCCGGGAAATTGGCAAGTTTATTGAACGAATTCTAGGAAATGCTTATTCTCCTGCGACGATCAGCCATATTACCGATGTCGTAAAGGAAGACATCGAAAAATGGCGCAGCCGTCCACTGCCCAAGCGTTATTCCGTCTTATATTTGGACGGTTTGTACGTGAAACTTCGCCGCGATACGGTAGAGAAAGAAGTCATTGATGTGGTGCTAGGAGTAAATGAAGAAGGATATCGCGAAATTCTCGATTTTTTCGTGGGAGGACAAGAAAGCGCCTATGGTGGCGGGAGATTCTCCAACAGCACTACAAAAGAGAAGTCAAGGAAGTGCTTCTGGGCGTATTTGATGGTCTTCCGGGGCTGGAGGAAGCCTTTCGGGCGATTTATCCGAAAGCCGATATGCAGCGTTGTGTCGTTCATAAAGTTCGTAATACTCTTATCGTGTTCGGAAAAAAGATCAATTTGAAGTGGCAGAGGGTCTCAAACTGATTTATCGCGCACCAAATAAAGAGATGGCGTTACAAATGTTTCAACAGTTTGAGTCGAAATGGTCCATCAAGTATCCGAGAGAAGTTCAATCTTGGGCCAATGAGTTGGATGTTCTTCTCACCTTTATGGACTATCCAAGCAGTATTCGAAGTATGATTTACACGATGAATGCGATCGAACGAACCATCAAGGAGATTCGGAAACGTCTAAAACCGATGAACAGTTTAAGCAGTGTAGAAGCCGCGGAAAAAGTCGTGTATTTGACCATCCAAGATTTTAATGAGAAATGGGCAGGGCGAAAGTTAAGAGGATTTGCCGAAGCGCAGGAGGCCCTCGTGCGAATGTTTGAAGAACGTTACAATTAACCAAATACTGTAAATAGACAAAGTAAGTGGATTCTCCCTTTCTGCACAGGAGACAGAATATTCAGTCTCCTGTGTGGAGGAAACCGGGTACCCTGTCCATCTAAACCCATCCAGAGATACCCTAACTATCCTGTATTACACTAAATTCTTGACGGTACCTTTTTATTTGGTTTACCACGAAACTTATATATTCTCATATACTATTCTTATATAAATTTATTCTTTTGAAAAAAGAATATCTATTTTATCGATTTATAAACATGTTTACCATATTTTTTTAAAAATATTATAAAAATTGTTTTATAAGATAATATTTTAAAATTTATACGATATGAATTATTATATATATAAAAAACTGAGGTGGGATATAGATTGGAAAACCAATCAGAACGTACAAAGCCAAAGTCATTGCAAATTCCTGTTAAACGAAATATGTCATTAATTGTTAGTACGACAACTTTAGGTACTATAGCAGATGCAATTTTTACACTTTGTTTATCATGGTTTGTCCTTGAACGAACTGGTTCAGCTTTTATTACTTCAGCCATTACTGCTATTACATATATTGTTAATGTCTTTGCCGGCCCGTTGATTGGGGTTTTCGTTGACCGCACAAGTCCAAAAAATGCAATGATAAGGGCATATATCGCATTGGGGTTAATCGGTTTTATCCTTATATTTTTTTATTTATTTTTGCATGACTATATTATAGTTGCTGTTATGGCAATGGTTATTTTAAATGATATTGCACAAACATTCATTTCACCTTCACGAAGACGTATGTTACCAAATTTAGTTGGTACTGATCGTATTGCTGAAGTTAGTGGTTATTTATCATCTGCAGGTAAAACAGGAATATTAATTGGTAATGCTGTTGGTGGAATATTGCTTTCTCTTATTGGTTTTATCGGGATTATGTTCACTCATTCATTCATATTTTTATTCGCTGCACTTTTATCTTCTTGGTTAGTACTTCCAAAATATGAAAGAATCGTTCATCATGAAAAATCCAAACAAAAGAAACAATTTTGGAGAGAATTTAAAGATGGAGCTAAGTTATTGTTAAAACTTCGTGTTTTACTTGTTATAACTTTAATAAATATGGGAGTAAATATTGTCTCTGTTGGTCATTTGAATATATATATATTTAAAACACAGTATGGAGCAACTGCAGCTCAATACGGGTTCATTGAAGCAACTGGTGTGGCAACATCAATAATCACTGGATTGTTTATTGGACGAATTATAAAGAAAATAAAACCAATATTTCCCTTAAGTTTAGGTTTAATAATCCCAAGTTTAAGTATTGCTCTAATTGGGTTTTATGATCAATTGTTTTTTGCATATATTTTAATAGCTATTCAAACATTTTTCTTGCTATTTTATACGGTTACAGTCCATACACTTTTAATAACGCTTGTCCAACCAGAATATCGTGCTAGAATTGATACATTAGTAGCAAGTATTTCATCGTTTGCAATGCCATTAACTGTATTTCTAACAGGATACTTAGCGGATATCATACCTGTTCGGTATATTTTTTATTTCACTGGAATCTGGGGAACTTTGATGGGGATTATTCCTTTACTCAGCAAGGAAATTCATCAATTGGAAAATCTTTAAACATATGAAACGTTAATATCAATTATGTTTAACATAATAAAAGCCGGTTAACTTTAAAATTGTTTAACCGGCTTTTATTTGTTATTGTATTAATTTATTCAGATTTTATTTACCTGTTTCGCGATAAAAAATGCCACCATTAATATCCTTTCAACAGGCGGGGATCCAGTTGCAACCGGGTACCAGCTCTTCCGTATCCTTTTGCAATCTAGGGCGACCGAACCGCGCCGGACAAATCCGCGTCATCGGACAATCATAAGAAAGGAAATCCCCTTCCCGAAAATGAAACGTCCCCCTATTTTGCGAGAGAACCGCTTCTTTGCATAAGAAAGGCGAGCGGATCCGCAAGTTCCGGCTCGCGGGGATCCACCCGTTTCGGGAAACAGTCAGACCTTGGGTTCCGGCCGGAAGCCGCTGTTTTAACGGGATTTTCTTCTTCGCGCCGGACGGGCGTCCATCCTTGTTCCGGGCTGGTCCGGCAATCCTTACACAAGGATCAAACCAAAGATTTTTCCCGACTCCTTTCGTCGGACTGCGGATAATTGCCCAAAAAAATTTTACCGAATAAGTATTGTTTATAGTAAATTTGCTGTGAACAGGTGGATTTTCATTTGGGATTGGAAATTTCATTTCAAGGAAAAGGCCGGGAAAATCCTTCGCCGGTTGAGCGTGGAACCGTCGCGCAAATATTCTTCAGCAAAAATCCCGGATTTTCATCATCCCGGCTTCCGCGGAAGCAGGAAAATTCGACGTAAAAGCCGAATCTTATGATTTATGATTCTGCGAAAAGAAAGGGAAGCGGCAAGAAGAACCGGACATTCGAGACCTGCCTCCCATGCCGAATATCGACAACGACAAGGAGGAAAACAGATGTTGCTGTCCATACCGAAGGAAGAATTGAAAGAAAGGCAAAAACGGTTTATCGAAAAATTTTCCGAAAAAGGCTGCGACGGGGCCATCCTCTTCTCCGTAACCGACATTTTTTATTTGACCGGATTCCATTTCCATCCGACGGAAAGGCCGATCGCCGTCATCATCGATCCGAATCGCGGCGTCCATTTGTTCGTTCCCCTGTTGGAACACGAACATGCGCAACAATATGCCGCCGTCGATTTCGTCCACTCCTATCCGGAATACCCGGGGATCAGGCATCCGATGGAGATTTTGAAAGACATCTTGCAAAAACTTGGGTTTGATGGGAAAAGGATAGGATATGACGCCATCGGGTACGGGTCGCCCATGGGATACCGGGGGCCTGCCCTTGATCAGCTCATTTCCGCGAAGCAGTTCATTTCCTTAAAAGGGATCATCGAAGAAATGCGTTATGTCAAATCCGAAAATGAGATCAGGCTGATCCGGGAATCCTGCCGCTGGGCGAACGTGGCCCATCGCCTGCTGCAAAATTATACGAAGGCCGGCTTGAGCGAAATGGAAATCGCCAACCGGGCGACCATGGAAGCAACCTTGACGATGATCGAAACGCTGGGACGAGACTACAAACCCCATGGGACCCCGGTCATCGCCACCTTCCGCGGGCAAGTCGGGCCCGAATCCGCCTTCCCGCATGCGGTCACGCAAAATATCATTCTTTCCAAAGGGGACACGTTGGTGACCGGCGCCGGCGCCAGCGTCTTCGGCTACGTCAGCGAATTGGAAAGAACCATGTTCGTCGAAACGGTTTCCAAGGAGCAGGAAAAATTTTTCCGCCACATGTACGAGGCGCAACAAATCGCCTTCTCCGCGATTAAACCCGGCGTTCCCTTTTCGGCCGTCGATGAAGCCGTGCAGAACTATTTTGCGGAGGAAGGGCTTACCGAATATGTCCGCCATCACACGGGGCACAGCATCGGGCTCCTCGGCCATGAGGCGCCGTTCTTCGACAGGGGCGATCACACGCCGATCCGCCCCGGCATGGTCGTCACCGTCGAACCGGGGCTTTATGTGCGGGGGCTTGGCGGATTCAGGCATTCCGATACGGTATTGGTCACGGAAAAGGGCATTGAAATCCTGACGGATTACCCCCGCGATCTGGAATCTTTGATCTGCGCATAAGCTGAAGGCAAGGGTGCCGAACCTCCCGATCAAAGGACGCATGGAATGGCTCCCCCGCTTTCATCGATCCGGCTTGGGAGATCCAAGGCTCACAGGATGTTAACCATTGAAACTATTCCGGAAAAAGGCGGACAAAAGATCAAAACATGACAGGGACCGCAAGGATGCAGGCGCTCCTTACGGTCCCCTTTGTTTTTTCCATTTCCCCCGGCGCGGTCCTCTTGTTCCGCCATGCCGACCGGTGAGGAAGACATAACCTTTTTCCCTTATAAAACCGGCAATTGGCCCGAATGCTTTTCGCGCGGCTTCTGGGAGCTGGGAGATCGACCTTTCTCGCGCAAAAACCCTTCGGCCTTTCCGTGAAATTCACGGGACGCTTGCCCCCATGCCATCCGGCGGCATCGGCGGAAATTTTCCGGCCCTTTTTCTTCCCTTCGGCTTAACGGGAAAAATTTTCCTCCCGTTTCTTCCGGGCCCTTCGGGAACAGTTACTTGTTTTCCTCCAAATATTCGACCGCTTTTTTTAAGCGCCGCAAACCCTCCACGACCTTTGCACGGGGACAGCCCACATTCATGCGAAGAAATCCTTTTCCCGGGCTCCCGTAAGTTTCCCCCGGCATAATCGCCACCTTCGCATGATGGACAAGGGCATGCTGCAGCGCTTCACTGGAATGGGGAAGGCCGGAAACATCGATCCATGCCAAAAAAGTCGATTCGGGCACCCGGAATTTCACGCCGGGGAGATGGGTCCGGATAAAATCTTCCACCGCGATCATATTTCCGTGGATATAGTCCGCCAGTTCCTTTACCCATTGGCTGCAATGATTGTATCCGGCAATCGTCGCCAGCATGCCGAAGATGCTCGCCGAAGACAATCCGTCCCGGTTTTTTAATATGTTAAGAAACCGTTCCCTTATGGACGGATCGGGAATGATTGTATATGAACCTCCTAGTCCGGGAATGTTGAACGTTTTGCTTGCCGATGAACAGACCATGACATGATTCAATTCTTCGGACACGTTCAAGATCGGAAGATGCGGACGGGGGCCGAAAACGATGTCCATATGGATTTCGTCCGAAATCAAATAGACCCGGTATTTTTCGCATAAACGGATGACGGTTTTCAATTCTTCCTCCGTCCACACGCGGCCGGTCGGATTATGCGGGCTGCACAAAAGCAGAACCTTTGCCCGTTCGTCGGCCAATTTTTTTTCCAGATCGGCAAAATCGATCCGGTATACTCCGTCCTCATTTTTCAACGGATTGGCAGAAAGGACCCGGTTGCTTTCGCGGATGACTTTAAAAAACGCGTCATAGGCCGGGGTTTGCAGAACGATGCGGTCGCCTTCCTCCGTCAAAATCTCCAGCAATTTGGAAATGGAGTAGACGACCGAAGGGCTGTACACGATCCAGTCTTCGTCGACCGGGCAGGAAAATTGCCGTTGGAACCACCCGCGGACCGCTCCCTTAAAATCGGCATGATTCCAGCGGGTGTAGCCGAAGACGCCGTGGTTCAAACGCGCCTCCAGCACGCGCAAAATTTCGGGCGGGCAACGGAAATCCGTATCGGAAATGGAAAAGGGGAGGAGATCCCTCTTCCCGAAACGGTCTTCTATATAGTCCCACTGCGTGCAATACGTGCCGCGCCGGTCAATGATTTGGTCAAAACGATTGGTCATGATGGACAACTCCAGTGGTTCAAAGTAGTTTTTCTAGCTGCGATTTAAGGATCCCGACTTGCGGGCCGATAACGACTTGCACATTGTGTTCGTCCAATTTGATTACACCAAGGGCCCCGCATGCTTTCAATACCTCTTCATCGATTCGGCTCATATCGCTGACGACAAGGCGCAAACGGGTGACGCAATTGTCCAGGGATTGAATATTTTCTTTTCCGCCCAATGCCTGGAGGATTCTTTCCGCATTGGACTTCGTGCCTTTTATGACCATTTCCCCTTCGCCGTCATTTTCCGCTTTTGCCTTTTCACGGCCGGGCGTTTTCAAATCAAATTTGACGATGGCATAACGGAAGGTGAAGTAGTATACGGCAAACCAGACGGCCCCGACGACCGGCACGAGGTACCATTTGGTCGACGGCCCCTGGAGGATGCCGAAGATAAGGAAATCCAAAATGCCGCCGTCCGTGTTCCCGATCTTGACTTCCAGCAGGGCCATGACCATGAAACCAAGGCCCGTCAGGACGACGTGGACCAGGTAAAGGGCGGGAGCGACAAACAGGAACAAAAATTCGATCGGTTCCGTGATCCCCGTGACAAAGGTGGCGATCACGCCGGAAATTAACAGCCCTTTAATTTTGTTCCGGTTCTCCGGCAGGGCGGTATGGTAAATGGCCAATGCGACGGCCGGAAGGCCGAACATGAACGTGGGCATTTTCCCTTGGGACAAAAACGCCGTGGCATCGGCGCTGAAGGGCAGCCCGTTCTTTAACTGGGCATAGTAAATGTTCAACGCCCCGGACACCGTTTCCCCGTTTACGATTTCCGTTCCGCCCGCTTCCGTGAAACGGATCATCGCCACTAAAATATGGTGAAGGCCGAAGGGGAGCAATAACCGTTCCCCGGCACCGAACAGGAACGGTCCGAACACCCCGGCTTTTTGGATCAATGAACCGATGGCCGAGATGCCCATGGCAAAAAACGGCCATACCATCGGAATGAGGATGCCGGCCGCCGCCATGACCAAACTGGTCACGATCGGAACGAAACGGGCGCCGCCGAAGAAGGCAAAGGCATCCGGAAGTTTTGCCGCATAGTAGCGTTTATGCAAAAAATAAACGATGATGCCGGCAATGATCCCGCCTAAAACCCCCATTTCCAACGTTTGAATGCCCAAGACCGTCGTTTGCCCGGCTTGGCGCATTTGCTCGGCATCCACAAGCTTTCCGGTTGCCGCCAAATAAAAATTGATGGATAAATGCATGATCACATAGCCGATAAAACCCGAAAACGCGGCAACCCCTTTTTCGTAGCGGGCAAGCCCGAGCGGGATCGCCATGGCAAACAGTACGGGCAAATAGGAGAAGGCGAATCCTCCGATCGTTGAAAGGAAACGAAAAATCGTCTGAAGCACCGGGTTTCCTAAAAAAGGAAGGGTTTCAATCGTCGACGGGCTCGTAAAGGAACTCCCGATCCCCAATAGGAGACCCATAAAGGCCAGCAATGCGACCGGAAGCATGAAGGTTTTTCCCAACCCTTGGAAAAATTCCCACGCCCCCGTTTTGGCAGACTTTTGCTTTTCCATTGCGGAACTCCTTTCCATCCTGTTTTTGAAAGCAATTTCAGCATAATGCCATCCTCCTTTTCATACAAGACTTTGCGGGGCGAATGTAAACGCTGTACATTCTTTGTAAAACGATTACAATTTTCCGGCAAAAAATGGCCAGTTCACGAGCGGAAACCGGCATTTTCCCATAGAAAAAAACTTGGACGGAATTACTAGCACCAAGCAATGAAAGGATATTATTGATGATGGTTGGTGTTTATGCGTCTTGACTTAAATAAAAATTAGGATCTCGTTTAAATCTTCATTGTTTGACTTGTTCAGCGGAAAAGATATGGATGGGGCATAACTAACCTTTGGTGTTAGTTATGCCGTCCAAGAAAAAAAAGACCGCTGCCCCGGAAAAACGGCGGGCAGCGGTTCTCACCGATCCCTTTCCTTGCCAGCGTTATTTTTAAGATTTAAATAAGTAATGATGATAAAATCCAAAATGATGCTCAGCGGGAATCGGGAACACATATCGAGATCGTCAAAATAGCAATGGACGATATGGGCATGCAAGGCCAAATCGGCTTCCTGCTGCAGGCGGTTGTGCGGGGTGCCGGTAATGGCGATCGTTTTCACCTTTCTGCTTTTTAAGATTTGGGCGTATTCCAGCATATAGAGGGTTTCGCCGCTGTAGGATACAAGAATGGCCAAATCCTTTTCCGTCAAACTGTTGGCCGCGCTCCGCAGCTCGTCCCAGTCTTCCCGGGCATGGCAGATTTTCCCGGAAAACATCAGCTTTCTTGCCGCATCGACGCAGATCGGCAGGGAATTCCCCACCCCGAACAGTTCGATATGGGTACTCTGCTCGATATATTCCGCCGCCCGCTTGATTTTTTCTTCGTCAATGGATTGCAGCGTTTTCTCCATTTCCCGCTTGACCCTTTCCATATGCTGAGAAAGAAGGTAAGACGGAGGCGATGCGGGAGGCTGGGCGGCTTGGGCAATGTTTTTGGAAAGCTCGTATTTGAAGTCTTGAAAACCGCGGAAACCGATCCTCCGGCAAGTCCGGCTGATCGTTGCCGTCGAAACAAAAATTTTTTTTGCCATTTCCTCCACGCTGAGCCGGATCACTTCTTCCGGATGGCGCAAAATGTAGTCCAGCACTTGCACTTCCAGCGGGCTCAACTTTTCCCGGAATTGCATGAGTCTTTTTTGAAATGCTTGCATAGGATCACCTGATTGGGGGAAGTTTTCTTGCGATTCTAACCTTATCATAAATGATCGGGAACATGGCGGGTACTTTCCTTGCGGTTTGATGATGCCGAAACAAGGAAGAAACGGGATCGTCAATGAAAGGGCGTCATCGGAACCGAACCGGAAGCCTGCCGTCCCGAACCGGGGAAGGTGCATCAGCCTGCCGCTTTCCGCATTGCGGACCGACCGCCGTTTCAGCGCCCGCGCCAGTTCATGGAAAGGATTCCACCGTTATTATCGGTTTGATCTCAAGATTTTATGACTGCTGTTCGATCTAAAATTTTCTATCAAACAAACATCTGGTCAGGCATATGCCGCTGATGCCGAACAACAATTATTAAAGAAGTTTTCAACATATTTGTTAGGATGAGGAAAATGAAGAAAAAAGCAATCATTCCAGTGATTATTTTGCTGATCCTATTCATCGCCGTGATGTGGTATACGTTTCCAAAGGAAATTTCGATACCAGGAAACAATAACGAAGTTGTCATAAATTTTTTGGACAACGGATTAGGTCCTTTGGTTTACACCGGCATCGCAAATGATCAACCTCATACTCATGGATACGGAGCAATCTTTATTAATAGCGATTTAGTTAAGTAAACATTTTAAAGGGAGATTGGGACTCAAAAAACAGATATATGATTTCTGCGCCTGCCGATTATCGGGAGGATGCTTTAAAAATTGCCGACGAACTCATGAGGAAGTTCTTAATAGGAAAAAGTTTGGAGTAATGCTCGGGCATCATGCACATAAATTTTGTCTCACCCCGAATAAGTCACAGATCAATATTTCGAAAATCGTCCCGACAAATGTAAAACAGTAGTAATAAGGCAATTAGGGGTGAAAAAATCCCGTCGCTCCCTGCCGGGCCGGTTTTTTGCCTAAAGGCAAGCGGTGAAAGAAATCCCATATTCGTATGGGAGATACGAGTATGGTGATGTGATTACAAGAGATTGAAATGGCATGAAACGTTTGGGACGCCAAAACTGGCAAAAAACACGGTTTCGGCAAATCCGGGTGCTCGCTGCCGTCGGCATAAAATTTTTTGCCGATTCCTTACGCCGGGCCGGACCGCTCCTTCCGATGGCGCCCCCGCTTCATCCGCCCGCTTCCCGAAACAATCCGTCATGAATTGTTTCGGATGACCTTTTGGCTGCCCGAAACCCCGCCGGCAAATCCCCTAAATTTAAAAAAAGCAAGGAACCTGCCTCGGTTCGCTTGCTTTTCGGACGTTATTCGAAACCGGTCTTATGCGGAGACTTTCTCTTTATTCTCTCCGTTTCCATGATGAAAATGTTGTTTCATCCATTGTTTCAAGTACGGAATGGCGAAACGGTCAACGCCCCAATAATAGCTTCCTTTGCCCGTAAAGAGAAGGATCATTTCCAGGGTGTACATAATCGGATTCGTGCTGGTCGTCCCGGCGAGCATAAAGTTCAAGTTCATAAACATCCCTGCGAGCAGGGCCGGAATCGTAGCTACGCCAAGGATTAAAGCGAGTCCCGCGAGAAATTCGCCGACGGGAATGATAAAGTTGAAAAACCCGACATTCGGCAAAGCGACATGTTCCAGGAAGGCGGCGTACCATCCTTGCACCGCCGGGTGTTCCCCGGTCGCTTTGGCGATGGCCCCTTGCAAAAATCCCGTCGCATCAAAACCGCCCGCCAATTTATGGAACCCGGAAGTCATCCATTGGATCCCCAACCAAACCCGGATCACCGTCCAAAGGATGCTGGCTTGCGGTGTCTGCCACCATTTCGCTTGCATATCCATTTCCTCCCCCTTTGTTTTTAGTGAAATACTTCACATATTCAATGAAAAAATATTGGAATAAGTTCCCATTTCTTCGATCATTTTGTGAAATATTTCACTATCCTTTCTACTATTAATATAGAGGAAATGTTTGCCGAAAGCAAGACCGTTCATGAATCTTTCACACTTTTCCGGAGAAGGCGGCGAAGGAACGGGCATGGTTCCGTTTTTTGCTGTTCCGTCTTGCCGCAGGGGCGGGGCTGGCATCCCCATCCGTCCCCCAAATAGGGATGGACGGGGTGAAATCATATACATCCGTTTTTATCGCTGGCTTTTCGTGAACTCTACAAAAATTCTCCCTTTTTTTAATAAAAAAAACAAGCAAAAAATCAAAAGGAAGACCCATCCTTTAGGATCTTCCCCATCCGATGTCGGAACCGCCGGTCGATGATGGAACATAAATTGCGGGATGACGGACAATTTTTTTGCGATGATGGACATATTGGGCGTCCATGTTGAACATACTTTTTTCCATGTTGGACAATCATTTTCAAATGTTGAACCAATGGGAACGGATGCCGGACAAACCGGTTTCTCGGCCCCAAAAATGTTGGACCGACTTTTCGCCATGATGGACGAATCGGAACGGATATCGGCCATTTGGATAAAATGTTGGCCGATCGGAACATCATGGCGGACTCCGGTGAAAAAGAGCGGATATCGGACATTCCCCGTCGTGCCAGATCCCCCAAGCCGGCCATCTGGACGAATGGCAGAGTCCGACGGCAGGCCCCGACTTCCCGGATTTCCGGAAGAAAACTTTTCCAAAACCCAAGGATGGACCCACCGGCCGCTCCCCATCTCCCCCTTGAACATTCACAAAAAAATAGCCTCCGGGCCCGGCCCGCCTTTGAAAATTGCCCCTTTTACAAATAATCCCTTCCCACACTTTTTCCGTTATAGCTGAACCGGACCGGGTTCTCGTCGACGACGGTTTCCAGATGCACCGGCCGGCCCCACAACCGATAAATATACGGGAGCACCTTTTCCAAATATTTGATGTCCAGCTCGATGCCTTCATAATGATGCTGCAAATACAGTTCCCCGTTTTGGGCATAATCGCCGTCGGTTACGGTGATGTAGGGAAAGCCGCCGTTCACCCGGAGATTGACCAGATGGTCGCGGATTTCCTGCCATTGTTTGCTGGATATCTTGTAATCCCGGTCCTGTTTTTCGAACAAATAGAAGTCTTCCCGCTGGATCAGTTCCTTCGTTAAATAGTTCCTTAAAAAAGACTGGTCCGATTCCAGTTCGCGGACTTCGAAGATCTTCTCCCGGCCCGTGCCCGGCCGGATTCCCCTTTTTTTCATTTCCTCCGTCGGGCGGTTCCAGCGTTCTTCGATCTCCTCGAAAATCTTCAACCCCAAATGATACGGATTGAGGCCGGTTTTGGACGGCTGAATGACGCTGGCGTTCAATTTGGCAAACTCGATCGCCTCATCGGGGCTCAAATCCATTTCCCTTAAAATCCGCTGATGCCAATAAGTAGCCCAGCCTTCGTTCATGATCTTCGTCTCCAGCTGCGGCCAAAAATAGAGCATTTCTTCCCGGACAATCGCGACGATGTCCCGCTGCCAATCTTCCAGCGCCCGGCTGTAATGGATCAGAAATAAAAGCAGGTCCTTCTCCGGCCGGGGCGGAAGCTTTTTCCGTTTTTTGGGAGCCGCCGCCCGCCGTTCATTTTTCTTGTCCAGCGCCCAAAGATCATCATAGGGCGTGCTTCTTCCCGGCCGCTCCCCTTCCTCCTCCGCTTCCTCCTCCATCCAGGAAAATTGCGGGCGGAGCAGGGAAGGATCGATATGCTCTTCGATGGACAAAACCGCGTCCAAAAAAGACTCCACCCGTTTTTTCCCGTATTGGATCTCGTAATGGCGGATCCGTTCGGCGCTGGCGGCCATGCTTTCCACCATATCCCGGTTCGTGTTCATGAAACGGACGTTGTTTTTGAAAAAATCCGAATGGGCCAGCACATGGGCGACGATCAGCTTGTTTTGAATCAAGGAGTTGGATTCCAGCAAGAAGGCGTAGCAAGGATCGGAGTTGATCACCAATTCGTAAATCTTGCTCAGGCCCAGGTCGTATTGGACCTTCATCTTGTAAAAATGTTTGCCGAAGCTCCAGTGGGAAAAACGGGTCGGCATCCCGTAGGCGCCGAAGGTATAAATGATATCGGCGGGACAAATTTCATAGCGCATCGGAAAAAAATCGAGCCCGAAACCGGATGCGATTTCGGTGATTTCGCCGATGGCCTTCTCCAAGGCTTTCTTCTCGTCTTGGCGCATGCGATGATTCCCCCTTGGCCTTTCCTTATTTTGGCTGACGCGTTGAAGCTTGACAACACCGATTCCTCTTCTCCCGGTTTTTTTGGAAAATTCCCGTGGATTTTCTGATTTCTTAATATCCAACATATGTGTTTGGGAATAATACAATGAAAAAATTGGGGAAACCGCCGCAGGGGAACCGGGGGAATCCCGGAAGGCAACGGGAAGGGATCCGTCCGGCAGGAGCCGGGCATCCGGAGATCCTGGCGGACGGCGAAACCTTGCCGGCAGGATCACCGCGGCCGCGGCAAAACCGCTCGGATCCAAAGGATGCGGCGCCGGAGGAAAAAGATGCGGGCGGGCAATCATGGATATTTTCCCCGTCATTTCCGCTTTCAGAGCGGCTTAGGCCGCAAACATCCAGGGATCGGGCAGGCATCCGCCTGAAAATCATTTTCTGTCAATCGTCAGTGAAAATGTCATACTAACGCGTCAGTGAATATGTCACTGATATATTTACTTTGACCTCAGTTCATTCAAGCCGGTTTCAGTTCCTTTGAATTCGTGGACCTATATTTGCGCCAAGGATGATCAGGTCCTGGCTTGTACGATTTCTTTTCTGAGCTCTCCTTTTTCTTTTCAGGAGTTTTTGCCGCTTTGTTCCGGGTTGCTTCCATCAAGGGGTAGGGCTTACCTTTGTACCAGACAAACAGTCTGCCATCCAGCGTTTTTCGGACTTCCACCGGCGTTTTGGCCGGAAT